>CAYFXS010000009.1:10889-25225 GCA_964347215.1 uncultured Candidatus Saccharibacteria bacterium | reverse complement strand
CTTGTTTATCATTATAACCGATACCTTCTCCGAAGACTTTTCAGTGTCCACAAAATGAAAAGGCCCGCGTCGAAGTACGCGGGCCAGCCGATATTCGGCAAATTTGTTTACTCGTTAGATTCTCTGATCTGGTCGAGTTTTTTGATGATGTCACCATAGTCTGCTTGGTGCCAGGTGACAGTGTTGGATTGCTCTCCTTCAATTATGATCGCTTCAAGAAAGGCAAGATCGTCTTTTTTATTGTCGATGTCAGTTTCGATGATGTAACCCATCTCAGCGAACAGGAGTGACAGCTCTTTTACCCAAGGAGCTGTCGGGGCGTAGTCGAAGTTGTCTTGCTGCACTCCGTTCAGGAAGGCTAGTTCTTGGGCGATACTTCTAGTTAATTCAAGCTGGTAACCCATACGACCGATTTCGAGGTTTAGGTCGCTTATTTTGTCTTGAACTTCAAGTAGATCGATATCAGTGGTTGTTTTGCTCTGAAGATGATCTACTTTGTAGATGCGGATCGCCTGTTTCATCTCTCTTACTTCAAAGAGTTCTTCAGCGTTTGCAGTAGCTGACATGAGTGGTGTGAAAGCTGCGACCGTGACTGCGAAAGTCGTCAAATTTAAGCGTTTAATTGCTCTTCTCCTTTGCTCGTGACCATGCGTTATTCGCATGGTCGGCTGCAGAGAATACTAAGGTATTTTTAGGTAGTCAATTTAAAAGGTGTGAATAGCACTTTAAAGTTTGTCTGATGCTATAATGCAGCGACTTATGATTCAGGAACGAGCGTTGGAAATTCTTAAAACTGGAGCAAATGTATTTTTAACTGGTGAACCAGGAGCAGGTAAGACTTTTGTCATTAACCAATACATTAACTGGCTAGAAGCAGCTGGAATAAAAGTTGCTATTACAGCTTCAACCGGAATTGCCGCTACGCACATTGGTGGTATGACTATCCATTCTTGGAGTGGGATTGGTATTCGTGACAGTCTTTCTCCTTATGATTTAGATAAAATTGCTAGCAGCGAAAAAACTGTTAAGCGGATCAAGAAAGCCCAAGTTTTGATTATCGACGAGATTTCCATGTTAGATGGTTCGGTTTTAGAAATGGTTGATAAAGTTTGTCAGACAGTCCGCCAAAAGGCGGAGCCTTTTGGCGGACTACAGGTGGTGCTGGTGGGAGACTTCTTCCAGTTGCCACCAATTACCAAACAAGGAGACATGATGCGTTATGCATTTGAAAGTTACGCTTGGGATACATTGCGTCCACTTATCTGCTACATCACCGATCAGTATCGTCAGGAAGACGAGTTGTTCTTGTCTCTTCTTAAATCAATTCGTAGTGGAGACATTGAAGAAGAACATTTTACTTTACTGTCAGAACAAAATGGGATTGGTTATGAAAATATTGAGCCGACTAAGTTGTATACCCATAACGCAGATGTAGATTCGGTTAATTTAACTAAACTCAAAGAACTTAAAGGCAAGACTCGCAAATTCACTATGAGCGGGCAGGGGAATAAACAGTTACAACAGAGTCTGGCTAAAAACTGTTTATCGCCAGAACTTCTAGAGCTAAAAGAGGAGGCGATGGTGATGTGCACCAAGAACAATTTTGAAGCTGGGTATGTGAACGGGACTTTAGCGAGAGTGGTTAATTTTGACGGGGAGGGAATGCCAGTTATTCAGACTAGTGAGGGAAAAGAAATAGCAATCAAGCCAGTTAGCTGGGAGGTGCGTGAGGAGAATAAGTTAATAGCCGCAGTGGAACAAGTCCCACTGCGGCTAGCGTGGGCTATAACGGTTCATAAAAGCCAGGGTATGAGTTTAGATGCGGCAGAGATCGATCTCTCTAAAGCGTTTGTTTACGGACAAGGTTATGTAGCTCTTTCGCGAGTGCGTACGTTGCAGGGATTGAAAATGTTGGGCATGAGTCCAAACGCTTTGCGGGTTGATCCGAAAGTAATTACCAACAATCAACGGTTTCATCAAGAAAGTGAAATGGCCGATGATGCTTTTAGTGAAATGGGTGAAGACGATGTTGAGAAAATGCACCGCGGTTTCTTAGAGACTTTAGGTGGTCACTGGCCGACTGAAGAGGAGTTAAATGCACCTAAGGAAGATGGGTTTGAAAGGGTAAAAAAAGAAAGTACCTACGAAATTACTAAAAAACTTTTGTTAGACAAGAAATCTGTAGCTGAAATTGCGAAAGAACGCAAAGTAGCTGTAAGTACCATCTGGTCTCATGTCGAAAAGTTAGTTGATGAAGGAGAGGTGACTAAGGATGAGTTGGCGTACTTGTTTGAAGACAAGGCTTACGCCAAAGCGGCAAACGAGTTGCATGCTGCTGTTGAGGATTGTGGAGTAGAGAAGCTTAAACCTATATATGAAACTTGTGATGAAAAATATGATTACGATTTAGTGCGTCTAGCTCGGATTGATTTCATCTTAAATGCTTAATCGGTTGCTTTTTCTCCATCTTTAAACTAGTATCGATATTGAATGAAATAAAGTTTGGAGGTGTTGATGCTTGATCTAACTGAGACAGGTATGATCGTTCTTTCTTCGGGAAGAGTTCTTAATTCTGAACAAAGAGAATTGTTCTTCATGGCGGCCAGAATGACTTGGATCACCGGCCGTCGTCAATTTGGTGTATTGAGCGATGATGAGACGTGGGCGGCACATGCTTACACTGATTATCGGATGGCGAAGAATTTTCCTGAACACATCATGTTTAGTGGTGGGTTGACAAGTGAGACAGGATCTCTGAAAGAGGTGACCAATCGTATGATAGTTTTGCTTGATCCGCGTATGTTTCTTCAGGTGGATTTGCCAGAATGTATCGTTCCTTCTTCGGCCGAATCCGATTTTATTAAGGATGTGATCGAGAAACAGTTCGAGGTTTACACGTAATTATGACTCAGGACCTCAATCATCAATGGATAGCTCCGCTGCGGCGGAGCTTTTTCGTTCTGCACAGGTGACTAATTGGTGTTGTTGTGGCGGGTGTATAATGCAAATACGATTAGTTCATAAAAATTTGGGATTATGTTTAAGAAATTTATGGCAACTGCCTCGTTGTTGGTTGCCTTATTAGTTGCTGTGCCTAGCAGTGTTGCGGCTCAGGATATGTCTGCCGCTTTAGCGCGGATGGACGAAATAATTGCAGAGATGCAAAAACTTAGAGCGGAGTTTAGTGCGCTTTCTAGTTCGGTTGGTCAAACGACAGTTTCTACTCCAGTGCCGTCAGTACAGGGTGCGTCTGCTAGTACCGTATTGACAATGGATTTGTCTTACGGTGCTGACAATGAAGACATTGCTCGTATTCAGCGGCTTTTGGCGACTGATCCTGAAATTTATGACCACCCTTACGTAACTGGTTTCTTTGGACCTAAGACGGAAGAGGCTATCCGCAATTTCCAAACTCGTTTTGGCTTAGATCCAGTAGGAGTTATTGGTCCGTCTACTACTGCTTTACTTGAAGTATTCTTTGCTGCTTATCCAGATGAAAATTATCCAGCTGGAGTGCTGGACAATAAGCCAACGCCTTCTGTGCAGGGTGTTAGTACTGCAGCAGTGACACCAGCAACACCAGCTTCAACAGCCCCAGTGCTGACTGTGGGAGCAGCTTCTTCAGTTGAGGTTGAATTTGATCGCGGTGAAGCTGAGGTCAAAATTGTTTACAGTAACGGCAACCGACGAACCTTGATTGTTAGCGGGGACGATGAAGATGATATTGTACGAGCTATTGCAGCCCGAACTCCACTTTCAGAGTCAGACATTCGGGCTGTCATTAGTTTTGATGGTATTGACGAAGATGACGACGAAGATGAAGATGATAACGATGCTGATGAAGGAGACGCCGAAGATGCTATCGATGATGCTGATGACGCTATCGATGATGCTGACGATGAAATTGATGAAGCGGATGAAAATGGTGATGATGTTGATTGGGCTGAGGACACTCTAGATGAAGCGAAAGATTTACTTGATGAAGCTGAAGAAGCTTTTGACGACGAGGATTGGGATGAGGCAGTTGAGTTAGCTGAAGAGGCTGAAGATCTGGCCAGAGATGCAGAGGATCGAATTGATGAAGAAGAAGGTGGAAGTAAGGGTGATAGCGACGAAATTGATTCGATTGAGGTTGACGTTCGTGGTGATGATGATGCTGACGTAACAGTTGAGTACGAAGACGATGATGACTACGAATTTAATCTTGAAGAAGACAAGATGGATGAAATCATCGAGGAGGTGGCAGACGAATTAGATATTGATGAAGATGATGTCGAAGATCTAATTGAGTTTGATTTCGGTGATATCGATTCAATTGACGCTTTAGTTGATGAAGATGAGGGTGAGACAAAAGTTACTATCGACTTTGATAGCGGTGTTACTATGCGCTTCACAGTAGATTCAGACGATGAGGATGATGTGATTGAAGAGATTGCTGATCTGCTAGACGAAGATGAAGACGATATTGAAGATCTGACAGATTTTGATTATTAATCAAAATCTTATAACAAAGACCGGCGCCGTAGGCGCCGGTCTTTGTTATAAATAAAAATAGCCGGCCCCAAACAGGTCAGGATCGGCCGAGTTTTTTCAGACGCACCACTTTAGTGTTGAGTGGGAGTTCTGCTGCTTGTCGCTCCAGAACTTCATTTACTGCGATACCTGTAACATCGATGATGCCGAAGTCGTGTTCAAGCTGAGCTGCTATCAACTCATACTCTTCCTGACTCACCGGCATGATTATGTCTGGATTGTCTGGGTCATAGACAACCTGCGCTACATGATCACCATTTTCTCCTTTAAGGTGGTCATAATAGAACCAGATGGTGTATCTCACTTCATTTCCACTAGAGAGAAGAAGTAAGCGTTGCAGTTGCAAGATCTCGTCGTGAGGAATTTTTCGCTGCAGTATAACCCTCAGGTATTTCACGCTGACAGCAAAAACTTTTTTTCTAGTATCGTGCCCGTGATGAGGGTATTCTCTAGTGGTTATTCCCATGTCTCGTTTCATGTCGATCTCCTTACCGACTGTGGCTAAGTAGCAAGTTACTATCTGTTATCATTAGTGTCAATTATGTGGCGAGTTTATCGACGTAGAGCAAGGCGTAAGCGGCCTAGTAGTGTGACTAAACACTACTTAGAACATAAAGAAGCAGCTAGAGAGCTTATTTTGTCTCGTCTGCAGTATCATAACGAGCATTATGGTTACCAATGGAATAGAGTGGCGATTCGTAATCAGCGACGTTGTTGGGGGAGCTGCACTTCTTTAAGAAATTTAAATTTTAGCTATAAGTTACTTTTTTTGCCGGAACATCTGCTTGACTACGTGGTGGTGCATGAGATGTGTCACCTGCAAGAACTCAACCATGGTCCAAACTTCTGGGCTTTAGTCGAAGAGCGTCTGCCTAACTACCGGGAGCTTCGGAGTGAATTAAAAGTCTTGGAAAAGACTGGTTTGTCACAAGCAGCTTTGGAAAAAGTGAAATTAAGTTACGTTGATAGCGTAAGATAAAACATATGAAGCTTTTCTTAATTATTTTAGGGCTGCTAGGACTAGCCTTTTTGTTGGTATACGTATTTAGTAATGATGAGGTCTTGCGTGGGACTTTTTTGCAGGGTAAGAGTGGAGTTGAATCAGATCAGAATACTCATTCTCCATTAGAGGTTTTGGAAGCAATTGATAAAGCTGAGGATGTAAAAGAAATAATGCAGGAAAAGAATGATGGACTGGAGGCAGCAGAGGTGGAAGAAGGAGGGGGTTTAATTACCAACGAAGAAGATGATGTGTTAAATATGGTTGATACAAACAAAACAGAAAATAAGAATGAAGCAGACAATGAAGTTTCTATGCAGTCAGCAGATATTGAACTGGGTAGTAATGACGTCAGTGTTAAGACTATGCTAGTGGCTGGGGGTTGTTTTTGGTGCGTAGAGGCTGATCTAGAGAAACTGACTGGTGTAATTGAGGTTGTGTCTGGTTATGCTGAGGGAACTAATGAAAATCCGACTTATGATAATTACTCAAAAAATGGTCATCGAGAAGTGGTGGAAGTTACCTACAATCCTCAAGTAGTAACATTTGAAGAGATTCTAATTTACGCCATGAAGCACATGGATCCTACGGATGATCATGGTTCGTTTTACGATCGAGGTGATTATTATGCTCCAGCTTTCTATTATGAGAACGACATTGAGAAAGCTTTGATTGAAAACTTAATTAAGGAAGTGGATGAGAATGGTCCCTATGAAAAGCCTTTGGCTGTAGATGTGGTAGCACGTCCTGAAAACTTCTGGCCAGCTGAGGATTTTCATCAGGATTACTACAAAGGAGCCCTGTCACAATTGAAGTACAAATATTACCGTAACGCCTCTGGTCGGGATGATTTCATCGAAGAGAATTGGGGTGATAATACGGATGCTTCGTTGCCGTGGCGTGAGAGCACGAGCGACGCAACAGATGCTCCTTGGAGTAATTTTATTAAACCTAGCGATGTTGAATTGCAGAGTATGTTGACTGATATTCAATACAAGGTAACGCAAAAGAATGGTACAGAACGTTCATTCACTAATGAATATTGGGACAACAAAGAAGAAGGGATTTATGTTGACATAGTGTCTGGTGAGCCGTTGTTTTCTTCAACTCATAAGTTTGATTCTGGTACTGGCTGGCCAAGTTTTACTCGACCAATTGAGTTTAGTTATGTAACTGAACATGATGATTTCTTATTGCTGCAGCCACGGGTGGAGATTCGTAGTGCCATCGCTGATTCGCACTTGGGACATGTCTTTAATGATGCACCCGAAGAGCTTGGTGGTGTGCGTTACTGTATGAACTCAGCTTCATTGCGCTTTATTGCCAAGACAGAGATGCAGTCCGAGGGGTATGGCGATTATCTTTATCTTTTTGAGTAGAGGTTTTTAAAAACAAGGCTGGCCTGTGGCCAGCCCTGTTTTTTGGTTTATCCTCGGTCACATCACAAAATAATCACAAAATAAGCTAGAATTACGCCATGGAATGGATACAACTTTTGCAGTGGACTATCTACTTAGCGGTAGCAATTTTCGCCCTAGTAAGAGGGGCTGATTTATTTGTAGAGGGAGCAAAGAAGATTGGTGCTGCTTTTGGTATGAGTGCTTTTGCCATTGGAGTTTTGATCGTAGGTTTTGGTACTTCTTTTCCAGAGTTAGCATCTTCAGTAGCGGCAGTTCTACAAAATTCTCCAGAGTTGGTGGTAGCTAACGCAGTGGGGTCAAATATCACCAACATTCTTTTGGTGGTTGGTGTTATTGTCTTCATGGGTGGGAAGATCATAATAAAAAGAGATCTTATTAAAACTGAGTTACCGATCTTCTTTATTGCATCTGCTCATTTTATTTTGATGATTCAAGATGGTGTGGTTGATAGGGTCGAAGCCTTGCTGTT
Organism: uncultured Candidatus Saccharibacteria bacterium; assembly: GCA_964347215.1. Classification (GTDB taxonomy): domain Bacteria; phylum Patescibacteriota; class Minisyncoccia; order Phycocordibacterales; family UBA918; genus OLB19. The sequence continues at coordinate 17,802 of CAYFXS010000009.1, read as the reverse complement.
AGTTGGTACTTTTGCCGCTTACATTTGGTATTTGCTTGCTGAAGCGGAAGAAGAAGATCGGGTTGAGATTGTTGAAGAGTTTCAAAAAGACCCACAGCTTAGTTTAAACGCAGTGGTATTTCTGATTTTAGGTTTATTAGCTGTGGTAGTTGGTGCCCACTATTCAATCCAGATGGTGGTAAATATTGGTACCTTACTCAAGGTTCCAGTTGAGTTGATTTCAATCTTTGCTATTGCACTTGGAACGTCATTGCCAGAGTTGTTTGTGGCTATTAAGAGCGTAAGAGCTGGTCACGGTGAGATGGCGATCGGTAGCATCTTTGGCTCTAATGCCTTTAATATTTTGATGGTGGTTGGGTTGCCAGGTTTGTATGTGGCTTTACCAGCAACTGAGGTTGTTCTGTCAGTCGGTTTGCCGATCTTCATTGCGGCTTCGGTTATCTTCTTTGTTAATGGTTTAGCTAAACAGATAATGCGCTGGGAAGGTATGATGCTGCTACTATTTTTTGCCTTCTTCCTTGTCAAACTGACTGATTTTTTGTAAAACTGCAGGGTGATTGATTTTACTCAAGAGTTACTTTTGCTTGATAAGCCCGAAGGAATTTCTTCTTTCGATGTTATTCGTCGTTTACGTAAAATTTATTCGGAGTCTCACGGTGGCGAAAAAGCCCCTAAGATGGGCCATGCTGGCACCTTGGACCCAGCCGCTTCAGGCTTAATGTTAATTGGAGTTGGTAAAGGTACAAAAAAATTAAATGACTATATAAAGCTTGATAAAGAGTATGTTGCAGGGGTTGTCCTTGGTTTAAGTACTACCTCGGGAGATCGTGAAGGGGAGATCTTGGAGGAGGTTGAGACAGTAGAAATTTCGCTCAGCGAAATTTCTACTGCGATAGACAAGTTAGTCGGCACGTTACGTTTGCCGGTCTCAGCCTATTCAGCTATTAAAAAAAATGGAGTACCAATGTATAAGCGCGCCAGGGCTGCAGCAGCCAGAGGTGAAACTATAGATGATGTGCCAGTGCGTGATATGACAGTTTATGAGGCTGAATTACTTAGTGTTAAAAAAACTATCATCAACGATGGTGAGAAAGTGGTGGTTGAGGTTAGATTTAAAGTGGCTAGTGGTACTTACGTTCGCTCTTTAGGTGAAGAATTGGGTAGATTACTTGGGTATCCAGCCAGCTTGCTTTCTCTCCGTCGCACCAAGGTGGGGGAGTTTTCTGTTTCTGATGTGGTAAAGATAGCTAAATAGTATTAATTAAGCCCCAGTTCGTATTTTTACGATCCTGGGGCCTGTATTTTCGCCTGCCTAGGCGTTTTATCCAGCCAAAGACTTAAAAGTGAAGTCGATGCCTGAAATGATTTTTTGTTGATCGGTTTGCTTGGTGATGTAGCTGGCTATTAGGACACCGTTTTCTTCACCGGCTCCGATGACAACGATACGCCGGAATGCTAGTTCCAGCAGTCCAAACAAGAGGTGTATTTGAAGCACCGGATTGGATATCATCATGGCTACTTCAACGTGAGTTTCTTGCTCAGAGTGTGATCTGAGACTGAGTTCGTAGTTCATGTCACCTCCGTCATTTCATTGTTAGGGTCGTAGAACATACTGGCGAACATGGTGACAAGCTTCAACTTTGTCTTGCTCACATCAGCTTGGCCACGACTGTCCCAAGAGATGTAGGTGGAAACACAGCTTGAGATATAGTTTCTCGTTTGCTTGTCCCAATGATGATCTTGTGCCAGACGGTCGATAGTGGCTCGTTTGGTTGAGTCAAAGTCAATTTTAGGTTTGTGACCCTCTGCCTGATCTTTGATTTCATGGTGCCAAGCCATGCGGACAGCCTTAATTGCGGTTTGGACCAATTTTCCGTCGCCGTGTTGGAAACCTCTGATGGACCGTTCTTGTTTTTTGCTCGGGGTTAATTTTCGGTACTGGTAGAGCACCCAAAACAATGTCTCCCAGAGCAGTTTGGGGTTGATAGCTTTTTGGGCCATAACCACTCCTTTTCTGATGTTGAGGTCAGATGACCTAGTTTGCTTATTCAACTAAAAATAAAACGGGAGGGAAGTCTTCAGGGCTTTTTACCTCGTGACCGTGATAGATTTTTAGTTTGACTAGATAGCGTGCCGCTTTACGTAATGATCCTCCATATAATGGATCTGGGTCATCAAGTAGAAACGGTTTACCATGCAGTTTTCCACGATGTAATAAATACACCGCTTCAGGTGAGGATATTTCGTCAAAGTAGACGCAGACATCCAATTCTTTACAGCTCACAGGAGCCGTAATGCTTGCTACAGTGCGTAACATTAACAACTCCTTATGTCTCTACAATCGGGCCTTTCCCGATATTTTTTTATATAACAAATAATTAAAACTGTCTAGGACTTGATTAAGTCCGCCTCAATGAGATCTAGTAGTTTAAGGGCGTGTACGTCAATAGTTTTTTTGTCGCTTTGAGCATCTATACTATCAATTACTTTGTCATAGTGCTCCACTTCGGCATTGTAAAGCTTGTCTTCAATTACTAAAAAGCTGGTCGTGACACCGTCTTTAGTTAATGTAACTGTCGTTCCGTCAGGGTGCCTTTTCGTATCAATTGATACCGAATATCCATCTTCAGTTTGTAACGTATATTTTTCAGGCTGATTTTCTTTGGACGCAAAAACACCCAGCGGGGTGTTTTCAAAGGGTTCTTGTTTTTTAAAATCTTCAATCCCCATACTGATGTTTATGCAAAAAGACTTTCCACTACTGATTTTACGTCTCCGCCATCTGCTTGTCCGTTTAGTTCTTTCATGAGTGTGCCGATTAGCATACCCATTTTACTTTTATCTTCGATACCGAGCTCAGTTTTTTTAGCCTCAGCAATTGGTCGAATCTCATCCTGACTCATCATTTGTGGCAGGTAGCTTTCCAGAACTTCAAGTTCAGCTTTTTCTGGCTCAGCTAGTTCAGGGCGGCCGTTATCTTCGTACTGGGTAATTGATTCTTTGCGCTGTTTGGCTGCTCGTTTGATAACAGCCATTGCTTCATCATCAGCAAGCCAGTCTTGTGGTGTCTTACCATTAGCTACTAATTCGTTTGTAAAAGCCGTGATTAGGCTACGAATGGTCCGTAGTTTTACTTCCTCCTTTGCCTTCATGGCTTCCTTTAGCTGTGATTTGATTGTTTCGTGTAATCCCATGTCGTTAATTTTTTAGTTCTCTATAATTTGTATAATAACACTATGTCAGGTTCTTCTAAAGTCGTGCCCGATGCTGAAACAGCATTAAAACAAGCTTATGACTATCACGCTCATGATTATCATGAGGTACTTACTGTTTTGGGGGCACACGAGGACGGTTTGAGTGATGAGGAGGTGAAAAAACGCCAGCGAAAGTATGGTTTAAATCGGTTTGCCAAGGAAAATAAAAAGAGTGTTTTAAGACGTGTTATTGAGCAGTTGAGCAGTCCACTAGCCCTTGTCTTGGTGGTGGCGTTTTTGGTCACCTTAGCACTTGCTGAATACATTGATGCTTCTGTAATTGCGATCGCTTTGGCTATAGCTGTCATTGTAGGAATTTTGCAAGAAGGTAAGGCTTCTCGAGCTTTTGCCAAGCTGTCAAATTCACAGACACATACGGCTACAGTTTTGCGAGCGGGTCAGAAACATGAGGTTGATGCGCAAGACGTAACAGTGGGAGATATTGTGATTCTTAAAAGTGGCATGCAGGTGCCGGCTGACATTCGTGTAGTGAGAGCCAAACAGCTATCAGTTAACGAAGCGACTTTAACAGGAGAGTGGCAGGCGGTGGAGAAGCAAGAAAAAGAAGTGTCTGTTGGAGTGTCTTTTGCTGAAAGGGCTTCAATGGCTTGGATGGGTACTTATGTGGCTGAAGGTTATGGTTTTGGGGTGGTGGTAGCTATTGGTGAAAATACTGCAGTCGGTCAGTTAGCAAAAAATGTTCGCGATGTGGAAGAGGTGAAAACACCTCTGCAAAACGAAATGCAAGAGATTTCACAAGTCATGCTCTACATTATCGTTGGTTTAGTCGGGGGGATTTTTATGATTGGCTTAATTCAGGGTCAGACTTTGCATGAGATGCTCATCATGTCCATTGCTATTGCGGTGGCGTCAGTACCTGAAGGTTTGCCTGCGGCGGTAACAATTATTTTGGCGGTAGGTATGGAGGCTCTTTTAAAGCGTGGTGGTCTGGTGCGTAATTTATTAGCTGCTGAAACCTTGGGTTCTACCACTTATGTGCTGACTGATAAAACTGGAACTCTGACTGAAGGAATAATGGCGGTGACGGGGTTGATTAAGGGTGACGCAGGCTATGTTGCAGATAAGGAAATAGGCCAGTGCGAAGTTTCTCAAGAGCTGTTAGCGATATCTTTGGCTGCGGTCGATGCCTACACTGACGTGTTGGAGGACAAAAGTGTTGTCAGAGGAGATGCTGTGGAGAGAGCAATTTTGTTACAGGCTGCTGAAGTTAGAGTAACTGAAAATGATTCGGTTTACCGTCGAGAAAGGATAGATTATCTAGCTTTTACTTCAGAGCAACGCTTTGCTGCTAGTTTGAGCGAAGTAAAAGACGAAGAATTCGTACTGTGTGTCAATGGCGCACCTGGTCTACTTCTAGCTAAAAGTAGTCACACATTAGTTCAGGGTGAGCGGGTTCAGTTAAATGACAGCTACCGACAATTGATCCAAAAACAAATTGATCAAGCAACTTCGCAAGGAAAACGTCTAGTAGCCGTGGCTAAAAAAGAAGTTGAATATGATCATATTCCGGAGCTGGATCGCAATTTATTGTTAGATCTAACATTTGTCGGGGTTTTGGTGTTGGACGATCCTGTTAGAGAAGGGGTTACTAAGGCTATCGAAGGTGTAAAAAAAGCGGGGGCAGAAGTCATTTTAATTACGGGTGATAATCCTCAAACGGCCTTATCAATAGCTACTGATGTAGGGATTGCTACACGAGGAGAGACAGCTCTAACCGGGGCTGATTTAGAGCAGATGACTGATGATGAGATTTTGCTTGCTTTAGATAATGTGAAAGTGTTTGCTCGTGTCCTACCGAGACAAAAGATGCATATTGCTAGCTTACTTCAAAGTAAAGGAGAAATAGTGGCGATGACTGGAGATGGTATTAATGATGCGCCAGCCTTAAGGAGAGCTAATATTGGCATTGCTATTGGATCGGGGACTGAGGTGGCGAAAGAATCCTCAGATTTGGTGTTAGTGAAAGATTCTTTCGCTACTATCTATTCGGCCATTGAAGAAGGGAGGCGAATTATTGCGAATTTACGCAAGATTGTCGGCTATCTACTTTCTACTAGTTTGTCAGAGGTGGTTTTGATTGGAGCGGCTTTGTTGATTGGAGCCCCTGTACCTATTCTTCCAGCGCAGATTTTATGGGCGAATGTTATCGAAGAAGGTCTGATGAGTGTAGCTTTTGCGTTTGAAAAAGGGGATAAAAACGCCATGCAACAGAAGCCGCAAGATATTCATTTGGAGGGGATTTTATCTAAAAGCATGATTTGGTTTATTGTTTTTGTGGTAACAATTTTGAGCATGTTAACTCTGACGTTGTATTTCTATGTACGGTCACTCGATCTGCCAATTGAAACACTGCGCAGTATCATGTTCTTGTCGGTAGCCATTGACTCTCTATTCATCTCGTTTGCGTTCCGTTCTCTCAATACACCGCTCTGGCGCATTCCTCTTTCGAATAATTGGTTCTTTATTGGTTCATTCTTGGTAAGTGTCTCACTTTTAGTGGTTGTGCTGACTATTCCTTTCTTCCAATACATGTTGTCTTACCAGCCTTTGCCACTTAACTACATTGGTCTAGTGGTACTCTTTAGTCTCATATCTCTGGTGGTGATTGAGATTGCAAAGTGGTTATATTTTGAGAGAAAGACCAATTAGACCGACTTTATCTGTCACGGTATAATTGTGCTATGGAACCACTACAGATTTTGGCGTTATTACTGCTATTGGCGATTTTGGCCATTTTAATTTACAACTCATTTTTAAAGAAAGAGGTAAAAACCGAGGATGATAAGGGTATGTTGTTATTGCAGCAGCAGCTACAACAGCTTTCGGATACGATGGATCGCAAGCTGGGTGAGACCAATAAAGCGATGCAAGAGGGGAGCCGAACGCAGTTTCGTGATAGTAAAGAATTGATGCAGGAGATCAGCAGAGATGTAAATGAACAAATCCGTGATGTTATAAAAAACGTTACTGAGGTGAAGGAGAGTAGTAAGCAGGTGTTTCAGGTAGCGGACCAGCTTAAAGAATTGCAGGATATTCTGAAAAATCCGAAACAGCGAGGGGTGTTGGGGGAGTATTATCTAGAAACAGTGCTGCAGAATGTATTGCCACCAGAGAGTTTTCAAATGCAGTATGCTTTTGAAGATAATGAAGTGGTAGACGCAGCTGTTTTTGTTAAAGATAAAGTAATTCCGGTAGATTCCAAGTTTTCACTAGAAAACTATAATCGTTACGTTCAGGCGACTGACGGAGCGGATAAAACTACTTACGCTAAGGCGTTTTTAAACGATTTAAAGCTGCGAATCACCGAAACGGCTAAATATATCCGTCCGAGTGAAAAAACCACTGATTTTGCTTTTATGTTTATTCCTCATGAGGGGATTTACTACGACTTGCTATCCAATCCAGCTGCTTTAGGGGCAGAAGAAAATATGATTCAACGTGCGGCCGGTAAGTATAAAGTGATCATTGTTTCACCAACTTCTTTCTTGGCTTATTTGCAGACGGTTATGCAGGGTTTGAAGGCTATGGAGATCGAGGAGAGAGCACAAGATATTATTAAAAACGTGGAGAAGTTGGGTACGCATTTAACCAAGTATGAAGACTTGTATACTAAACTTGGTAATACACTTAGCACTACA
>CAYFXS010000009.1:0-10879 GCA_964347215.1 uncultured Candidatus Saccharibacteria bacterium | reverse complement strand
GGACTTAGGCAAATTTGGGATCAAGTCCCTTAGACTACAGTCAACCACTACAACGCTGGCTATAAGGAGCTTAATAAAATTGATAAAGACGTGACAAAGATAACTGGGGAGAGTATTGGGGTTGATGTGTTGGAATTAGAAAAGCCAACTAAAAACGAAGTTTAGAACATATAAAAGCAAACGCCCCGGGAACCGGAGCGTTGCTACGCTCAGTTTCAGGGCGGTGGTAGCCCGAGTCTGGCTCGGACAATGAATTCTTGCGGTTTTTGCCTTTGACGCTTGCGGTGCTTAGGTTTTAAACCTGTGTCTTTAGGAACTGCTATGTGTATTTGTCGCCATTTTCTGGTTTGGTTAGGGTAGCGTTTCCCTACATTTCTATTATGTCCCAGCTTTTACCTCCTTTCAGCTATGGCCGCCCATCGCGACTTCTTGAACAAAACTTCCCCCACCATTGGTTTTTCCTATGGTGGTCATGTCGGTCATGCCGTTTATGTCGACCACTTCACCATTGCCATCGCTTACCAGCGTGTGACCAGCCCGGTGGCCAAACTCAAGCGTGTCGCCACTTGTGGTTAGACAAGAGTGGGTCATTTTAGGCAGTTTGCCTCCTGTAGACATTACTGTTTCAGGGAAGGCTGCTTGCAGAACTTGTATCAAGCTCATGTTTTCCTCCTTACGTTGGATGTGGGTAAAATTACCACTAAACTGTTGCAAAATGCAAGCTTTTCTTGTACTATTTGCGCCGTTAATCGTACTTGCACCCGATCAAGCAATTACGTTCAAAAACATTAATTATTAAGACTATTTTATGGCAACAGAAAATAAAGATTTCGCAGTAATCGAAACAGGTGGTAAGCAGTATCTTGTTAGTGCTGGTGATGTACTTGATGTAGAACTTCTAGGTGATCACAAAGAGGGTGATTCAATTGAGTTTACAGAGGTATTGATGCAGAACGACAAAGTTGGTACTCCAACCGTTTCGGGTGCAAAAGTAAAAGCTAAATTCATTGGTGAGCAGAAGGGAAAGAAAATCTCCATCCTTCGTTTCAAGGCTAAGAGTAATCGTAGTCGAAAGCAGGGTCACCGTCAGAAGTATTCTCGAATCGAGATTGTTTCTGTCTAATTTAAAGAAAGCACGATCATCAGATCGTGCTTTCTTTTTATAATTATTTATATTGTTATAATTTAATCATTATGGAATCCATAGAGGCAGTAAGTAGTGAGCAAAATAGATTGGCAAGTGAAGCGCGTAAACTAAAAGAAGAAATATTAGATTCTCGTGATATGGATAAAGTTTACGAACTAAATGATCTGATATTGGCTTGGGATAAAAAAATTAAAGAACAGAGTGTCGAAAAATTTGGCAGCACAAGTTTTTTGCAGGCTGTTAAAGGTTGGCAAGTTATGGTGGGAGGTTCTGAGGAGGAAGAAGAAGGAAGGTTGAGTGATCAACAAAGAAAATTTTTCCTAGATGAATTAAAAATGTTTATAGAAAAGTTGAAAGAAAAATTTCTGTAATTTACATAAAGCAAAACGCCCGCCAGTCGGCGAGCGGTTCGCAAGAAATTTTCCTTGGATGCCTAAGCCGCTTTTTCCACATTGATATCCAAGTGATTCAGCCGGCTGTACAGCCAGGTTAGAGAACATAGCTGTAGGTGTTTCAATTTGTCTCCGGCCTTGTGGCCAAGAATGGATGCGATCAAATCTTCTTTATCGAGATCGTTTTTATTGGTAGTTTCCGGCATGTGCGGCTCCTCTCTGTTGTTTTATTTTTCTTGCGGAGGGATATACTACTAAAAAAGCTAGAAAAATCAACTCCTATTTTGCCAAGCGCTCTTAATGGTCTCTGGGTCAGCGTATTCGAGTTCACTACCAGTTGAAAGCCCACGGCCTAGTTGTGAAATTTTGATGTCAGTCACTTCATCCTTTAGTAAGGTTTCAACATAGCGAGCGGTGTTTTCTCCGTCAGGATTGATAGAGAAGGCTAGAGTGATTTCGCTTAGTCCTGACTGAGACCGTTCAGCGACAATGGCTTTTAGGGCGCTACCACGCAGTTTGTTACCTTCTTTTTTATCAAGCAGGGGTACTGTGCCACCTAACACGAAGTAAAGTCCGTCGTATACACCAGATCGTTCGATGGGTGTGATATCACTGTCTCTTTCGACCACTATTAGTTTGGAGTGGTCACGATTAGGATCATCGCAGATGTTGCAGAGGGTTTGCTGCCCTTGTTGCGAGAAAAAACGACGGCAATTATGACACTCTGTCACATTTTCCTGCAGGGAAGTGATGAGTCTGGCCATTTCTTCCACTTCAGCTTTAGGCATGGTGAGAATCTGAAAAGCGAAACGTCTGGCTTGACGCTGGCCAACGCCAGGGAATTGTTCAAAATGACTAATCAGTTTATCTAGGTTATTCATACTAGAAATCATCGTCAACGGCGGCTGACGGTCCAGCATTGTGGTGTGTATCCAGGTTGAGGAAGCGTACGTGCTGACCATCGAAGTATAGCTCAGCGCCGCCAACAGCACCGTTACGGTGTTTTTCCACTAAAATTTCGGCAATGTTTGGCCGTTCTGATTCTTTGTTTATTTTATCTTCACGGTGAATAAACATCACCACGTCGGCGTCCTGCTCAATAGATCCTGAGTCACGAAGGTCAGATAGACGTGGTTTACCACCACGCTGTTCTACAGCACGAGACAGCTGAGAAAGGGCCAGTACTGGCACGTCTAGCTCTCGAGCCATGAGCTTAAGTGAGCGGGAAATTTCAGTTACTTGTTGTACGATCGAGTCGGTGGCTTTAGCGGCGGTGGGGTTCATGAGCTGCAAATAATCCACGATAAGTAGGTCTAGACCATGCTCACTTTTAAGACGTCTAGCTGAAGAGCGCATTTTTAGAATGTTGGTACCAGGCTGGTCGTCAATATGGATAGAAGCTTCAGATAGTTTGGCCATAGCGGATTGTACTGCTTCAAACTCTTGGTCAGTATTTAACTTACCAGTACGTAGTTTCCATGAGTCCACGCCAGCTTCAGCGGCTAACATACGATCAACCAGCTGTTGGTCACTCATTTCCAGAGAGAATATGCCTACACTAGCATTGTACTGCAGGGCAGCATTTCGAGCTAAGTCCAGAGCAAAAGTAGTTTTACCCATAGAAGGTCGAGCCGCCAGAATGATTAAGTCAGATTTTTGAAAGCCCGCTAAGATGTTATCAAGAGCGGTGAAGCCTGTTGGCACACCACGTTTTTCGTCTTGATTGGCACTAAGGTATTCAAAACGTTCCCAAGCTTCTGTTAGGGAAGAGCCAATAGTTTTAAACTTCTGTGCAGTTACAGCATTGGTAACGTTGTAGACTTTTTTTTCAGCTTGATCAAGTGTTTCGTCGATGTTTTCTGGATCGGAGTAGCCAAGTTCGGCAATTTCGTCAGCAGCATGAATTAGTCCTCGTAGAGTTGAGCGAGACTGAACCAGTTCTCCATAGTAGTGGGCATTACCAGCGGCTGGTACTTGTTCTACTAATTCCGTTAGATAGGTGGCGCCACCAACACGTTCTAGCTGACCGTTGTTCTTGAGTTTGTTAGTGATCGACAGGATGTCGATTGGGTCACCTTTTGTGAATACTTCCAGAATAGCGGCGTATATTTCCTTGTTTTTATCAGCGTAAAAGCTTTCTGGGTAAACATTGACTGATATGTCATGCATTACTTCCGGTTTGAGAATGATGGCGCCAAGCAGAGCTTTTTCAGCATCTATGTTGTGAGGAGGAATGCGTAGTCGCTTATCTGTTTGTGGTGATGACATGTGTTGGTAAAAATATTATTGCAGGGAAAGTGTCTAGGGTTGTCCAGCAATTCGCCCCAGACTTGGGGCGAATTGCTGGACGTAAATTTACAATAGTCACTTACGTTCCTTTGTTCATTTAATTTTACCACGGATTTTTACTTGACGACTTTATATGAAATTGGGGAGTAGATGGGTATAAAAACAGCGACCACGAGGTCGCTTTTTTAGTTATTTTTTAGTGAGTTTAGGACCTTCTGCTGAGTCTTCAATGATGTAACCCAGTAAGTCGATCTTGTCGCGCAATCGATCAGCTTCACCCCAATTATGAGCTACTCGCGCAGCTTCACGTTCATTCATTAGTTCACGCACTTCGTCAGGAATGTCATCTTCAGAAATGTGACCGAGTTGTCGTAAGCCCTCATCGTTATCTAGTGACAAGCCAACTCCTAGCACACCGTCACATTCTTGGATGGTAATTTTCTTTTCACCGTTTGGCACTTCATCGTCTTTCACTAACTCCCAGATTACGGAGATAGCCTTCGGTGTGTCCAAGTCGTCATTGATGGCTGACATAAAGCGTGTAAAGTAATTTTCGTTTAGCTTACCTTTATCATCTTTCCATTCTTCGTAAAGTAGGCGTTTTAGGCGATTAAGTGCTTGTTTTGCTCCATTCAGAGCTTCTTCACTAACGTTTACTTGTGTACGGTAGTGTGAAGTAAGAAGCCAGTAACGATAATCTTCACCGGCAATACCTCTATCGTTCAGGTCGTGTAGGTACAAACTATTACCTTCAGACTTGGAAATTTTTTCATCATTAATATTGAGAAATTCATTATGTAACCAGTACTTCACAAAAGTTTTTCCAGAAGAAGCTTCACTTTGAGCGATCTCACCGTTGTGGTGGGTAGGGATGAGATCGATACCGCCAGTGTGGATGTCGATTTGTTTGCCAAGAGTGGCAAAAGCCATGGCTGAACATTCAATGTGCCAACCAGGGAAGCCTTGTGACCACTTACTTTCCCAACCCAGGTCACTTTTTTTCCAGACAGCAAAATCAGCGGGATGCTTTTTCTCTGGATTCTCCTCTACACGAGCACCGCTTTTTAGGGCTTCTACATCAACATTGCCTAAACGGCCGTAAGTAGGAAATTTAGAAATATCAAAGTAGACACCGTCGCTCGTTTCGTAGAGGTAACCTTTTTCATCTAGTGTCTCAATAAGCTTGATCTGTTCTTTGATATGATCACTGGCTCGTGCGTATTGAGTGGGTGGAATGATGTTTAGGGCGTCACTGTTGTCTATGAAGGCTTGGATGTAGCGGTCGGCCAGAATAAGCATATTTTCCAGTGAAATATCCATATTTTCACGCTTGAGTCCTTTGGTCATTTTGTCGTCACCAGTGTCAGCGTCTGATGTCAGTTGACCAAAATCAGTGAAGTTCATGGTGTGATTAACACTGTAGCCATTTTGTAACAGAACTCGTTTAAGGGTGTCAGCAAAAATAAACGATCGTAAGTTACCGATGTGTACGTAATCGTATACCGTCGGACCACAGGTATACATTTTTACTTCACGGTTGTTTAGAGGTTCAAAAATTTCTACAGATCGAGACTCTGTATTGAAAAGTTTTAGAGGAGGAAAGTCTTTAGCCTCTGGATGGGTTTTAAATAGTCCGAACATAGATTGGGGTTAGGAATTAGTGATTGTAGTTTAGCAAAACAGCTGGAATTTGCGAAGCGAATTTCAGCTATTATTTAAACGTTTTATATCGTACTCTATGTTGATATTGTGTTGTAGGGGCGTTGTTGTGTAAAGACTGTTCAGCTTAAGTGACATATATAAAATTCGCCCCACTTATTTCCTCATAAATATCGGCAATTTTTTGCTTATGCGAAGATCGGATTTAATGTGCCGCAGGTTACAGTTGTGTATATCGACTGCGCAGCATTAAGCAAGAATTTTTATAACACGGCCCCACCTCGCCCTGGTCGTACTCGCTCTGCTGTGTGCGACATCGGGCGTCCTCGCTCTTGCTCGGAATGGATCTAAAAGCCCATTAGGGCTTTTAGATCCATTTTTTGTACTTAAAGTAAGCGAAGAAAGCGATCGACACAATCGCCATAATGCTCAGGATCAGCCAGAAATCTCCTTCTTGTCCGACGATTGGGGTGGTGGCAGTGTTCATGCCGAACATGGATGTGAACAGCGTTAACGGGAAAGTGATGAAGGCCAAGATGGTAAAGATTTTCATCACTTCATTTTGTTTAGTTGTCAGAAGAGAGTTGTTGGTGTCACGTAGGTCATCAAGGGTACTGATCAAGGCATGGAGTGAGCGATTTACGTGTCGGTAATGATGTTCCAGATTGTCTACGTCTAAATCATGTTTGCCAGGGAAGGCGGTGGTAATTTCTGAACGTAATAATTCAAGGGCTTTTTCATGAGCTCCTAAAGTCTGGCGGAAAGCAATTAGTCGTCTGGCGGCGGCAGAAATTTCAAACACCATTTCTTTCTCCATATCTTTGAAGATATTGGTTTCAATTTCGGAAATGCGTGCCTCCATGTACTCTAGTTTGTTGTTTAGGTCATCGTAAAGATTGTTCAGCATGGTAAAGAACAGTCCAATAGGAGAGCCTTTCTTGGCTTTGCCGTTCTTATTTTTTAACATGCACATGACTTCAAATTCTTTCCCAAAACGGTGCATGGCTTCGATGTCTTCAAAGCGAATGGTTACTAGGTGAGTCTTAGTAACAATAAATTTTATTTCGTGAGGATGGTCAATGTCAGTTCGTTTCACCAAAGGCCAATCTAAAGTGATTTTCAATACGCCTTTTTTACCAACCGCTTCCGTGCGAGGCGTCATGGTGGTTAGGTCGCCAGCAAATTCAGGCGGAATGGCACATTCAGCTAAGAGGTCATGTACCTCTTCTGTGGTTGGATTTAGTACATCCAGCCAAGTTAATGAATTGTGTGTGTAACGATCAATCATAAAGAACCACCAAAAGGTACTTAAATTTTAACACGGTGGGGGCTGTTATTTTTTTGAGTTGTACCTCTATTGTGTAATAATTAGTCGCATGTCTACAGAAGAGAATAATCAACCGGTCCGGACTGAAAATAATGAGAAAAATCAACTTGGAAGCACACTTTTAGGTAGTGGTTTAGCTGTTTTGTTAGCTGCAGCCGCTTTTTTCTCAGGTTTACATTTTGGTACAGCTGGTAGTACAACACCATTTGCCTTGGAGGCGAGTCTATTTTCGTTTTTTTATCCTGATACAACTTCGGAAGAAGATGTTGATCTGACAGAGTTTTGGCGGGTATGGGATTTGATGGAGGAAAAGTTTGCCGTTTCTTCAAGTTCACAGAATCTAACTGATGAAGAAAAAGTAAGAGGAGCTATTGATGGTCTAGTTAATAGTTATGGTGATCCTTACACCGTGTACATGCCGCCTCAGGAAGCCAGTCAGTTTGATGAAGATATTTCAGGTAATTTTGGTGGAGTAGGAATGGAGGTTGGTATCCGTAATGGTTTAGTAACAGTTATTTCTCCGTTGCCAGATACCCCGGCAGAGTCAGCTGGTTTGTTGGCTGGTGACGTGGTCATTAAAATTGACGATGAATCCACTGAGGATATGACGATTGATGAAGCGGTGCGACGGATTAGAGGTGAGGTAGGAACAGAAGTTCTTCTAACTATTTATCGGGCAGGAGAGGTTGATTTTCTAGAGATTTCAGTGACTCGTGACACCATTACTATTCCGACACTGAAGACTGAGCAGGTCGATGATGTGTTTGTGATTGCACTTTATAGCTTTAACGCTTTGGCTGATGATATGGTAGAAGAGGCGTTAGAGGAATATGTGGATAGCGGTTTAGATAAATTAGTACTTGATTTACGGGGTAATCCAGGTGGCTATCTACAGAGCTCAATTTCAATTGCTTCTTTCTTTTTACCATCTGGAAAGGTGGTTGTGCGTGAAGGTGGAGGTGATGGCAATGAAGAACTTTACCGTAGTGGCGGCAAAAGCATTGATGGTTTAGAGGTGGGGGAGATGGTGGTTTTGATTGACGGAGGTTCAGCTTCAGCTTCGGAAATTCTCGCCGGTGCATTATCTGAGCATGACGTGGCTACTTTAATGGGTGATACCAGTTTCGGTAAGGGTTCAGTGCAGGAGTTGGTTGATTTACCGAGTACTTCATATCTGAAGGTAACTGTAGCTCGTTGGTTTACTCCAGATGGTCATTCTATTTCTGAGGGAGGTCTAGAACCAGATATATTTGTCGAACGATCAGTGGAGCAGATTATGGCAGATGAAGACCCACAGCTAGAAGCAGCGGTTAAGTGGCTCAATGGTGACAAGACTGTGGGTACTACCACAAAATCAGCCATGATTTTTGATGAAGAGAATAGTCTTTAATCAGATTGGTGAAAATAAATGAACGGCGCCGTAGGCGCCGTTCTTTGTTTATGTAAATTAAAAAGCGCCGCGAAGTAGGCGGCGCCTTTTGAAGTCTGTTTGCTCTTTCTAGAGCTGGCTTAGCTTGGCCTGGTCAGGCTCTTCTATGGATACTTCACCGCCAGGCTGCTTGGATACAAAAATCCAGCGGCTGTAGTGGGTGCGTTTTCCGTCTCGGTTGAAGACCTTCCTGGTCACGCCAAATGCGTAGTAGCCAGTACGTTGCAGCTCTTCACGCAGCTCGTAAGATACGGTCGGTGGATCTCCTTTAAGTTCCAAATTCTCGCACTCTTGAGCGATTGCTGCGTTGGCCAAGTCCCGTGCTTGGTGGGTATTGATGTAGAGCTGTTCGATTTTGGTGTTTACCTGTGGCATTTTCCCTCCCATGGAATACTGCTACACACGACTGCGGTCGTGTGTAGATTTCAAAATCAGGAGGAAAGATTACCATAGAAATTAAAAGTGTCAATTTTATTAACATTTAAAATTAACTCCATAAATGCTATAGTAGCCGACAATTGATTAATAAAATATAGATATTATGCAGGTGATTCTACTACAGGATGTAGCAAAGATCGGACGTCGTTTTGACGTAGTAAATGTAGCTGATGGATATGGTTTGAATAAACTGATCCCACAAGGTATGGCCAAGCCAGCTACTCCGGAAAATATTAAAAAGATTAAAGCTCAGTCAGCTTCAAATGAGGCTTCACAGACAGCAACAGCTGAAGCTTTCGCTGGAGTCGTCAAGTCTCTAGAAGGTAAGGTAGTTGATGTGACAGTTGAGGCTAATGAAGACGGTAAAATGTATCAAGCCCTAAAGGTGGATGATATCGTCGAAGCTGTGAAAAAAGCTGAAGAGGTTGAAGTTCCGGCTAATCAGGTAGTTATTAAAACTCCGATCAAAGAATTGGGAGAACATTCAGTTGATCTGCATTCTGGAGATCAGTCTGCAACTCTGACGGTTAATGTTATTGCAGCTTAGTTATGGCGGACAGCATTAAACATATTGTCGGGATTCTTTTGGTTACGGCAGCTTTGATTGCTGGCCTCACTTGGTTCGCAGAAAGTAAAAAAACTGCACCAGAATTATTGTTGAATGACTCAGGTGCTTTTGAAGAGTTAGGTGGACCTTTAACACCAGAAGAAAGAGAAATTACTCAAGTAGATTTATCTAATTATATGAACCCAGTAGCAGTATTTAACACCAATAAAGGTGTAATTGAAATTGAATTATTCGCAGATCAGATGCCAATTACAGTTGGAAACTTTGTTTCTCTGGCTGAAGATGGTTACTACGATGGTACAAAGTTTCATCGCGTAATCGACGGTTTCATGATCCAAGGTGGTGACCCACAATCTAAAGATGATTCACTTATGAATGCTTGGGGCACGGGTGGACCTGGTTACACTATCGAAGATGAATTCGTATCAGGAGAATTCTTAACAAATGTGCGCGGAACTATTGCTATGGCTAACACTGGTCAACCAAACTCAGGCGGTAGTCAGTTCTTCATTAATACCGTTGATAACATTGCACTAGACTTTGACAAGGAGCCATTTAGTTCAAAGCATCCAGTATTTGGACGGGTGACTAATGGTTTGGATGTAGTTGACGCTATCTCAGGCGTAGCCACCAGTCTAGGTGACCGACCGGCAGATCCAGTAATTATTGAATCACTTGTGATTCAGTCTGGTCAGTAAGTCTCGGACATAAAGAAATAAAAGAAGACCGGCCCGTAAGGGCCGGTCTTCTTTTATTTGTAGAACCTTAAGCAGGTACTACGTCTACGGTCTTTTTGTTTACCACCTGACCGTTAAAGCGGGTTTTGCGAGAGTTACGGAAAGAAACTTTTCCGTTATCTGTTGCAAATAGAGTGTGATCTTTACCAACGCTTACATTCTTACCAGCTTCAATCTTTGTGCCGCGCTGTCGTACGATAACCTGACCGGTTTTAACCGTCTGACCATCAGCAGCTTTTACACCAAGGTATTTTGGTTGTGAATCGCGTAGGTTTTTTGAACTACCACCGGATTTCTTAGTTGACATACGTTATAATTTCTTACGAATCAAAATAACGGCGCAAGTATACAAGAGATGCGGGAAAAATTCAACCCAATAATTAAAGATGATGCTGTTTATTATTCAGTTCTACTCATACTGATCGCCGTTATTGCTTTTGGGCTCGGTCGTTATTCAGTTTCTTTAGATTCTCATGCTGATTACAAAGATATGTCCCCGATAGTGGTAAACATGCCACCAGCCACTGTTTCTGGTGTATCTACATCTTCAAATTCTGATTCAGCCAGTCAAATTATTGAGAAAAATTATGTAGCCTCAAAAAAAGGAGCTAAATATCACCACCTTTGGTGTCCTGGAGCAGGTCAAATAAAAGAGGAGAATAAAATTTACTTTGCCACCAAAGAAGAAGCAGAACGTTTTGGCTACACCCCAGCCGCCAATTGTCCAGATTTATAGTTACCAGTTAATTGTTTCTATGTTGTGTTTATCTAAGTACTGATTACATTTTGAAAAGTGGTGACAACCGAAGAAGCCATTGTGAGCTGAAAGTGGGGAAGGATGAGGAGCCTCTAATACAAGGTGCTTAGAACGGTCGATATTTTTACCTTTTTGT
>CAYFXS010000008.1:0-27297 GCA_964347215.1 uncultured Candidatus Saccharibacteria bacterium | reverse complement strand
AAGCAACTGGTTACGAACCAGGTGAGTACATCCACACTATTTCTGACGCTCATATTTACGTTGACCAAGTTCCAGCTGTTAAGGAACTTATAGAGCGCGAAACCCTACCCTTCCCGACCATGAAATTAAATTCTGATAATATTGATCTCTTTAAATTCCGCGTTGAAGACTTTGAACTCGGTGACGACTACCAAGCCGGCGCTCCGATTAAAGATATTCCAGTGTCTGTTTAGTATGGGTTTTTCTAAAGCTGGACTAGATCACAATGAAGCTCGCACTGAAGAGCAAAAGAAATTAATGGCCCAAATTGAAGCTGATGGAGTTTGCCCTTTTTGCGCTGAGCATTTTGTTAAATATCACCCAAAACCAATTATCAAAGAAACTGACTATTGGTTCGTAACGGAAAACATGAGCCCTTACGAAGGCACCGATCACCACTTCCTTTTTGTCTACAAACCAAAGCATACTAACCAAATCACTGACACCAAACCAGAAGAACAAGCAGAACTGTTTACTCTTATTAATCAAATCATCACTGAATACAACATCCCTGGTGGATCTTTCTTCATGCGTTTTGGCGAAGGCGGTTACAACGGCAGCAGCGTTGAGCATCTACACTGTCACCTCATCATGGGTCAAAAAAAATCTGATGAAACTGAGGGGCTTAAAGTAAAGCTCGGTCATAAAACTAAAGTTTAGTTGCATCTTCCGCTGTTTTTGGGCACTATAGCCACAAACTGTAAACGTACACATTAAACGGGAGGACGTAATGTCGCCGACGAAAAAACCCATCCACGAAACCTTGGACTGGCCTAAAGTAAAAGGTCTGACTGAACAGCAAGTGGTCACCCTCGGACGTTGCGGCACACCGCAACAGTTCTGGAGTATGGCTACAACCTTTTTGGCTGGCACCTGCCCTTTCTGCCAACGCGAACACTTCGATGGGGATGTGGCTAAGGAATTCAAATACTGGTTTGTCTTCCAGCCTTACGGAACCTACAACCGTCACAGCGGGTCACTCATGACCCGCTGGGTTGTTGCCTACCGTACCAGGACTGGAGCAAGACACCCTAGCAGACTGAGCGAAATTCCAGAAAAAGCTTGGGCGGAAATGGAAGAAGTGGTCAATTTCTTAGATCCCAACCAAACCGATCCAGGCGGAGCGCTTTACGTGCGCTTCGGTGACCCACGCTACAACGGATGTACGGTGCCAAACCACCTGCACTGGGTCTACGACGTACCCAATGGACTGGAAAAAGTCCGACCAGCCATCTACAAAGATGAGGCTGGCTGGAAGAAAGACCTGGAACGTTTCAAGGCCTACTGGCGTGTGTTTGAGCAATCGAAAACTATCGATGAGTTCATTGAGAAATGGGAGGCTGGTTAAAAGCCATGCGCAAAACGGGCGCGGCGGAAATTTATTTCCGCCGCGCCCGTCATTCGTTTTAACATCCTACATCTGATCACCCTAGTGTCCTAGGGGTCCCCTAGAACACTAGGGTTACTCTTCCAGCTTCACTTGCACCACTTCCACCCCAGCATCTTTCAAAAAATCATCACCATCGAGCACTGCGTAACCACGCAAGAAATAAACTTTTGCAATACCAGCTTTAGCAATCAAACGAGCACAGTAAGGACACGGAAAATCAGTCACAAACAACTCAGCTCCTTCAGTCTTAATTCCCTCTTTGGCAGCTGTACCAATAGCTGCTACTTCCGCATGAGCTGAAGTGACGTAATTGATATGAATACCACGCTTAAATAAAGTACGAGCGTCACCTTCAATATTAGAAATCTGTTCCTCTGGCATGTGCTCATTATGAGTCACATAAACCACTTCCCCATCTTTCACCAAAGCTGCTCCGACCTGCCGGTACCAATCTGCGCTTCTCTCAGCTTCTGCTAATACATCAGACCAAATCTGTTTTGAAAACTCATCAGCGGTAACAACCTGATCAGCCACTGGTGCTTTCTTGTCCCGCAAAGCATGATTATCACGCCGAACAAATACACTGCGATAATCAACCTCTTTGTCAGCGAAGTAATGCTCAACAACCACTTCTCCAATATCCTCACGAGGTGTCACAATCACCTCCGCTTCAAGTGATGCAATACTGTCCTTATCTAAAACATCAAACTTCATCCTAGTTAGAGTCTCCAATGTCTTTTGAATCATATGGACTGGTACCGCTCGTAAACGATCTTTACGATTGATGTAGTCCAACTCATCGTGTGACTCGAGAATATCGTCACCAATCAGCCACAACTCCCGCACACCTTCGGCCTCCAGCTCAGCAATAAAATCTAGGTACCCCTTATGTAGGACTGGGATATAAGCAACTGCAACTTTAGTCATTTTGAGTAATCTGAATTAATCGTACTTTAGCACTAGTACTAGTCTCTGACTGTGGATCAAGCACCACAATTTCCTTACAGTACTGTGATTTTTCATCCACTTCCCCGTCTTTGTGTTTAGTAGATTTTGAAACCACCAACACATCGGGTTCAACTAGCTTAATTAGATGATTACTCTCATCTTCAGCATGCTTAAGAGCAATCACATCCACATGACGAACATGAGCCAAGATCAAAGCCCTCTCCTCTTCTGGTACCACCGGGCGAGTTGGACCTTTACGTTTCTTTACTTTCTCATCACTGTCTAAACCAACAATCAAAATGTCTCCCAATTCTTTTGCCTTCTCTAAGTACTGCGCGTGACCAATATGAAAAAGGTCAAAAGTACCTGACGTCAAAACAATTTTTAAACCCAGTTTTTTCCAATAACCAACTAATTCTTTTAACTTGTCATGATCTGGGATGTAGCGCTGTTCAAAGCTAGTTGTATCACCAAAAATTCCTGCGTCGATTGCCATAAGTTTTCTATTTAGTCCGCTTAGTATAAATGATTATTGAAGTGGTGCAATTAGTCTACCAACTTAGTCTCTACCGCTGCCACTATGTCTGACACTGTCTGATACCTAATCAAAGGCGTCTGATGTTTTTCACATAAACCAAGTAGCATACGGGTCACTTTGGCTTCAGTATGAGCAAAGACCACAAACGGTTTGTTGACCTCGACTCGAAAAGCAATCTCCAACCCAAGACCAATAGAAGGATGGTCCGCAATGAAGACACAGAGATCGGCTGACTCGGCTGACTGACGATCATGGTTGTAGACATCAACCTCAGTCCCCTCAGTAAGACCAATAAAATCCATGACCTCAACTTCAGAAATTCTCCTTAATGCAGTTTTTAATTCATTTTGAAAATCTTCACGAAACTCAACTGGAGCTAAGGTGAGTCCCATACCAACATAAACTGTTTTCATGATTACAGTATACGACAAAAGACCTCTCTGCTTTTTAGGTTGACTGTGGCATAATCAAAGCCATGGAAAATATTCGTATTAGTGCCATAGCAGCAGTCGGCAACAACAATGAGCTCGGAAAAAACAACGACCTGATCTGGCGTCTTAAAGCTGACTTCACACACATGAAAGATACAATTAGAGGTCACACTTTAGTCATGGGTCGCTCAACCTACGAATCAATTGGTCGTGAACTGCCCTACCCTAGTGTATTAATTACCGGCAACGCGGATTACAAATCTCCCTATCAAGATACAAAACACACTCACATCGCCACCTCACTAGACGAAGCAATTAAAAAGGCTACTGAACTGGAGATAGCCACCGACAATGAAAACAAAGAGGTCTTTATTTTTGGCGGTGCTCGAGTGTACACCGACGCCCTACCCCAAACAGAAAGGCTCTATTTAACCCACATTGATGCCAGCGACGATGAGGCTGACACTTTCTTCCCAGACTATAGCGAATTTACAAAAGTACTAAGTGAAGAAACTCAGACTGAAGACGGAATTAATTTTCGTTTTCTGACTCTGGAGCGTCAGTAGGTAGATGTTTTTCAAATAAAACTCGGTAGATATCTTCTTTTGGATCTACCAACAAAACATCACTTTTATCTTCATCAGTAAACACTAAATTTGGCACCTGGCGAGCGATTACTACTGGATGACACTCGTTAGATTCACCAGATACCAAACCAGCAGCCACTGCCATACTGTCGATCAAATTAGTAGAAGATACTTTTAACTCACGTCCAAACAAATCCTGTTTACCAGCATGCCAATCAACTGGCTCAATCCCCCAAAAGCCGATTGATACACCCATCACACCCCAACGCATTGGCATTAAGTGACTATCGGTAATTACTACCCCAACATTAGTTAAACCATGTCGCTTTTTTAAGTATTCCCAAACCTCTTTCGCAGCTGCAAAAGGATCACTCGGCAACAGGGCGTAGTAGTCACCAGTGTTGCTTTCATCAATTCCAGCTGAGGCGATGAAGGTGTTGTATTTAATAGTCAAGGGAAACGGCCAGTAAGCTCGGTCGATCAGGTAATCAGCTTCGTCTTCAACCAACTTAGCTTTATCTGTTCCCTCTATCGGCAAACAACGACCTTGATGGATAGCTACTACCTTTGAAGTCACCAACACCACATCACCATCTTGAACATCAGTTAGATACTCATCAAGCATTGAAAATAAGTCGTCCTGAGGCGGATTCATGACTCGAGTTTTAACGGGAATGTATTCCATAGTTGAATTACTATACGTACTTTTATGAAAATTGAAAGTGGCTAAAAAAACAAATATCCCCGACCACGAAGGCCGGAGACATTACACTTTTCAAAGCTACCTAAGCAGCTTCGGGAACAGAAATTTGCTTACGCGAAAGAACATGCAGTACCAAGGCAAGCAACACTGAGGCGAAAGATCCAGCAAAGATACCAAGCTTCCCGCTCAGCAACAACGTTTGATCTTCGAAGGCTAGCCCGTTAACGAACAGGGCGACGGTGAAACCAAATCCAGCCAAAGCTCCGATCGTGGGAATACGACGACGGTCAAACAGAGGTTCTCGCCCTGTTGCCTTACGCAACAGGTACAGACTGCCCCAAATGCCTAAAGGTTTACCGATAAACAGACCGGCTCCCACGCCTAGCATCACACCATAGTTTAGTTCACCAGCCAACTCAGGAAGGTAGACACCACAGCTGACGAAAGCGAAGCAGAATAAAATCCAAGGCTGCATCCATTGGTTAAAGACATGCTCAATACGGCGAGCCGTTGAGTACATATCACCTGAGGCATGGGGTGCAGCAAATCCTGCCACCACACCAGCCAAAGTTGGGTGAATCCCAGCTCGGTAGAACAGCCACCAAAGCACCGCCATACCGATCAGGTACCAACCCTTGCTCTGCCACTTGAGACCATAGCCGACATAGAACAAGGCCAACATACCAACCAAGGCGACAGACCAAGTAGCTAGTTCAGGACCATCGCCATAGAAGAAAGCAATGACCAGAACACCGATCACATCGTCGATCACAGCCAAAGCTTTCAGGAAAGCCATTTCTGGACGACTGAGACCCATCATGCTGGCAATCGCCAGCGTGAAGGCGATATCAGTGGCCATCGGCACCCCGAATGCTTGCGCTGCATAATCAGCCGCCAGCACCGCACAGATACCAGCCGGCAAAACCACTCCACCGATTGCACCAACACCGGGCGCGATAGCATCGGACGGTTTTTTAAAGGCGCCGTACTGCTTGTCAGTGAAGTCAATCTTTAGCTCAGCACCGACCACAAAGAAAAAGAAAGCCATGAGCACATCAACCACCACAAAGTGTGTCGAAGTACCCAGCTCCCAATGGAACTCTTCGTAAACGAGATGTAGATGACCATGAGCCAACATCTCGTAAAGATGATAGTTGGCATTTACCAAGTAAACGCCAAGCATCGCACCAACGATCAACCAAGCTTCAGTACTCGTAAATAATCGAACGCCTAACGGCGCATTTTTAACAGTTTCTTGCACGGAAATCCCTCCTCATGCATCTTTTATTCACTCTACAGGATCGAACCCGAGCAAAGTTATAACAAAAGCTATTAAATTGTAAAGTTAGTTATTTACAAAAACACAAGGGCCGCGTAAGCGGCCCTAGGCGATAAATTTATTCAGCAACTGCCAATGCGGTCACGGCGGCACCGATAGCCCACCCTAGTTGGTTAATAGCTGGCTGGTTATGCTCGATCTCCAACTTTCCGTTCAGTTCAGCTACCCTGGTTATCTTGGTCTCAGCTGTTTCCAGCAGAGTTCCTGACACAAACCAGTACTCCCGGCAAACGCCATCATAACGAGTACGCCACCCCCGAAAATTGGTAAGTCTTATCGGTTGAGACTCACCACCAACAACTGAACCGATACGGTCCTGAAGATTGTCTTTGGTAGTCGGTTCATCCTTGTTGTAGGTGAGGACATAAAAGCCTCGCTCGACGACATGGATGATTAAAACCAAACGGTCTTCGTTTTCTTGATCTGCTTTTTTTGACAATGTGTCACCTCGCCTGTAGTTTTCTTGAGCCGTAATTGACTCGCACAGAAAATAACACACAACACAAAAACCGCCAAATTTGGCGGTTTTTGTGTTGGAGTTTCAGTGATTAATCAATCACGTGAACACCCATTGATCGACAAGTTCCTTCAATAATCTTGTCTGCCTGCTCTAGAGATGAGGCATTGAGATCTGCCATTTTAGCTTCAGCGATTTCTCGAATCTGAGCCTTAGTGATATCACCAGCCTTAGAAACATTTGGCTTACCTGAACCTTTAGGCTTACCGATTGCTTTAAGGATCAAACGTGAAGCTGGGGTAGTTTTACAAATGAATGAGAAACTACGGTCATCGTAGATTGTGATTTCTACCGGCACAACTTCTCCCATTCGGTCAGCACGAGTCTGTTCATTGAACTGATTTACGAACTCACCAATGTTGATTCCAGCCTGACCCAATACTGGACCAAGTGGCGGAGCTGGAGTAGCTTGACCACCCACAGCCTGTACCTTAATTTTATTTAATACTGTTTTTGCCATTTTATAGTCTTTAGCTTTTAGTTCTTAGCACTTAGCTAAGGAATGAGTAATGACGTTCCATAGCCGTCACTTCTCGTTTAGAAGCCCCGCTAGAGTACCTAAAAACTACCCTTTTGGCAACACTTCAATCTCTTCCAGCCTTGCAAAAAGTTGTTCATTGTTTTGATAATGAATCGGTGTATAACCCACCTCACCTGCAGTCTCTAGACTTTTGAGAGTATCATCAATAAAAACCATCTCACTTTGTTCAATGTTCAACCCTTCACATACCGCAGCAAATGCTTTGGGGTCAGGTTTTTGTGCATTGATTTCAGTAGATACAAATACTTCATCAAAATATTTTATAATCCCCTGCTCTTCTAAGACGGTTCTCAACTCAGCTGTATAGTTACTCAAAATTGAAACGTTATAGCCAAAGTCTTTCAGCTTTGGCAACAAATCAATCAGCTCTTCATTTAATCTTTTAGTGTTGTTGAAATCTGAATTTATTTTCCTAACTTTTTCTTCAGCTTCTGCAGACTCATCAAAAACTCTAACTGCACTTAATACTGCTTCAACCCAAGGTCTACCTTCTACGTTACTAATATGATTATGTTTGAAGTACTCTTGTCTAAACTCCTCACCTGACACACCAACAACCGCACCTATATCCTCCATCAAATTCACCCGGTTGTTCACACCGTTTACAACCAACACTCCCCCGTAATCAAAAACTATCGCTTTGTATTTCATATAAACATTCTAGCAAACCAAAAGCCTAGACATAAAAAAACAAACCTCGTTATTAATAACGAGGTTTGTTTTTTAAAAATTTTTAAATTGGATGAGATGCGAAGTGCTGCAGGAAAAATTGTGAGCGAGCGGTATATGGACATACCGTGACAAACAATTTTTCCGAAGCACAAGCAGATCGCCAATTTAAACCTTTTTAACCTGGAGGAAGTCTAGCTCTACCGGTGTCTCCCTACCAAACATGCTCACAAGCACCTTAACCTTACCACTAGCTTCATCAACTTCACCCACCTTACCTTCAAGGTCTTTGAACGGACCATCGTTGATAGTAACGATGTCGTCGATAGCTAGATCCACCTTATGCTTAGGAGTTTCGTCAGTCATGGTTTGCATCAGTGCTGCGTATTCAGCTTCTGATAGAGGAACTGGCTGAGTACCACTACCCACAAAACCAGTTACCCGAGGAGTGTTACGCACCACGTACCAACTTTCGTCGTTTACGATCATATCCACCAGTACGTAACCAGGATACATGCGCTCTTCTTCAGTCACACGCTTACCACCTTTAACACGAATTTTCTTCTCTGTTGGCACTACCACATCGAAAATCTGGTCTTGCATGTTTAGAGAATCGATACGCTGCTTAAGGTTACGAGCAACCGCGTTTTCATAGCCAGAATAGGTGTGAATAGCGTACCAGTGACGCTCACCACCTGTCTGCTGTTTAGTTAGATTTTGGTCATCAGACATAAGCTAAGAAATTAAATGTTAACAATTTTGTTTAAAACGGCTGTAAATAGGTAGTCAAAAGCTCCTAAGAACAGAGCGACAATGGCACAAACTACAACCACCAAGATGGTATAAACGAAAGCTTGTGTTTGGGTTGGCCATGAAACATGCTTCATTTCTGCAGCAGTATCACGGAAATAGTTTCCAATTCTACTCATAATTTAATTTGTTTTGTTGTGTATAAAAAAACGCCTCCTCGGGCGAATCACCAACAATCATACGCTGGTTTTAAAAATATGCAAGCTTTGAAAAAATGGTGTGGGCGGGGTGACTTTCGTCCCCCCCCCGCCATCACAACCAAGTTACCAACCATAACGGTTTAGTTTCGCCAGATCATACTTTTGACCACGAACACGAACGATTACCTGATGATGGTTAACCGTTTCAATCCGCCCATGACCACAGCCTTCAATCTGGTTGGCCACCAAATTAAGTCGGCGAATAAAATCAGCGTCACGAGTACGATGAATGTGCATAGCTTTGTCCACCAACTCTGCGAGCGGCACCACATCAGCACTCGAGCCGTACAAACGGCGGCCTCTCCTCAAGTCAGACAAAGCCTGCTGAGCCATACCGGCATAAGCAAAAGATCTCATTTAAACCCCTCCTCTACAAACTATGGGTCGTAACTAATATAGTTCGTTACCCTCAAAAAGCAAGGACGGCGCCTGCGGCACTGTCCTTGCTTTTTGTTTGACTGTAAAAATTTTAACCTTTCTAATTAGATTAATTACTTATGAAGTGACTGTAATTAAATTATCAAAATTAAATGAAGAGCGAGGCGTTTAGGAATTTTGCGCAGAAGCCGTAGTAACCCTACGGTGACTAAGTAAAATTCCGTAACAACAAAGCTATTCGTTAATTTTGATTATTTAATTTCGTAAGTGATAGTTACGTAGGCGGTAATAGTATCCTCTCCAACTGAAATCTCAGGTGCAAAAGCCATTTCTTCCACCGCATCATCGAAAGCCATCATGGCCATATCACCTCCCATCGCTCGACTTTCAGCATACATTGGCATCGGGTAGTGACCACCGCCGTCATTGAAACTAATGATGTCACCCAGACGTACACCCAACTCGTCCGCTAATCTTTCCGCTTTTTCCTTAGCATCAGCAATAGCCAGCAGACGAGCCTCTTCTTTCTTACCTTCGATATCGTCCACTTCAAATGAAAGGCCACTTAAGTTAGTTGCTCCACGAGAACCCACTCCGGCAATCAGACTGCCAGCCGCACCAGTGTCACGCACCTTAACTGTCACAGACTGAGTTACGACATAACCCTTGAGTACTCGCTCACGATCACAACGACCTTCTAAACAAAACGACTGAGCCTCCCACTCATAACGTGGATAAGTGTTGTAGCCAGTGGTTTTAATATCTTTCTCCTCTACCCCACCTTCATTTTTCAAGAAGTTCATAATGTCATTGATTTTCTCACCTGACTCTTCTTGAGCGGCTGCTACATCCATATTTTCTGCCTCAACTGAAAAACTAAAGACACCAATATCTGGCACCGCAGTTACTTCAGCTACACCCTCAACATTGATAGTCGGGCTATACGGTTCGTAAGTAAGAACATTTAGCGCGTTAAGAGCTACTGCTCCTACCGCCATAATAATAACAGCCAACAAAGCGGCTACTAAAACTCGCATATAGCGAAAAGAAAAAAGTGTTTCCATAAGTATTTTAATTAACTTGTACTAAGTATAACCCAAAATCTTAATAGTAGCTGCGGAAGCTATTTTTGATCTGTGTCCAAACAGAACTAAAATCTTCAGAACAGACAGCTTCAAATTCAGCCAAATCAGACTGTGATAATTCAATTGGATCAGGCTGACTTCCGATCAGATAATACATAAGTGACTCCTCCCCTTCTACGTGACCCAAATGCAGGGCGTGTCCGAACTCATGAACCAGCACAAGCTCAAGCTCCTCTAAATTATCATAGGTATAGATATTGATATGATCTCCCTGATAATCACCTTGAGTGAACTCACGAGGTTCCCCAAACTTTTCGTTATAGGTATTAACTCCTCGGTTATAGGTTTCCACCAATTGATTACCTTGCCGACCAATACGATTAATCTCGTCCACCATATCGTTAAGATGGCTGACTAAACTATTGAGTTCAGTCTGCTCTCTGTCTAGCTCAGCTTTTTCTCTCTGCAAGACGTTGTATTCTTTTTGTGGGGCGCCACCTGCAGAATTGTATTCAGCTACCTTAGCGTTGTAGTTAGATAGTTCAGTTTCATACGCTTTTACCTGCGCTTCATAACTCACTTTCAAGTTTTCGTACTGATCTACCAAATCCTGATAAGTGTTGGAGATTGAACTGTTCGCATCAGCAGCAGAATCCAAGCGCTCCTTAAAGTCTTTTTCAGCATCTGCCAGAGCCTGTCGCTCATCAAAAATAAAGTTGACGTAAAAATCAGACCCTTCTTCATAAACAAACAAATCACGACCAGCTGCTTCCTCCCAAAGAGATGTCGCTTTTTCTGTGACCGCAATCACTTCATCTTTAGTGATGTCAAAACGCTCATCCACTACCCCAACCTGATATGCCAGAGGCACCGGACACAACTGCTGCGCAAACAAATAAAAATACCCCCCAGCAAAAACCAGCGTAACAATCAATAATAAAGTGAATCCACTTCTCATACGTTAATAATAACAAAAACCATTAATTCTTCCGATCTAATCATCATTAACATATCCAACCCTGCTGTGTGCAACTATAAATTTCTCGAAAAATTGCCTGAGATACAAGAAAGACAAGAAAAAAGACCCGACTGGGGCCAGTACCCAGAGAGGGTCTTTTTTCGTAGTCTGCCGAAGTAGATTAGGTGATTTTACGGGAAAATTACCACTCTAAGGAGCCGGAGTTTTGGTATTCGGTCACCTGAGTCTCAAAGAAGTTCTTCTCCTTAGAAACATCAATCACTTCACTCATCCATGGGAATGGGTTTTCTTTTTCGTATTCAGTACCTAGACCTAGACGATCAAATCGACGATCAGCAATATGTTCAACATAATCCTTAACTGAAGCTGGGTTCATACCCAGGAAACCATTTGGCATAGCGTCATCAACATAAGCCTTTTCTAGTTCAACCGCCTCTTTAATCTTGTTACGAATGTCAGACTGGAATTCTTCAGTCCAAATTTCTGGGTTTTCTTGCTTAATGGTATTAATCAGGTCGATACCAAAAGCCAAGTGGATGGACTCATCACGCAAGATGTACTGGAACTGCTCCCCTACTCCAACCATACGGTTCTGACGCTTCATTGATAGCATCATGGCAAAACCAGCATAGAAGAAGATGCCTTCCATGATTACGTAAAAACCAATTAGGTCGTGCACGAACTTCTGAATGTTTTCAACAGAATCAGTTTTGAAGTTTGGATCAAATACTGACTGGGTGAATTCAACCACAAAGTCATCCTTAGCCTTAATTGAAGGAATTGTTTCGTACATGTTGTACACCTCATCAGGATCTAGACCAAGACTGTCACAACAGTAAATGAAAGTGTCAGTATGAATAGCTTCTTCATACGCCTGTCGCAGTAGGTACTGGCGACATTCTGGATTAGTTACATGGTTGTAGACAGCCAAAACTAGATTGTTAGCCGTTAGACTCTCTGCAGTTGAGAAAAAGCCCATATTCCACATGATCATGCGACGCTCTTCTTTAGATAACTCACCATCACCCTGCTTCTTCCAAAGCTCAATATCCAGCTGCATCGGGATCTCATCTGGAACCCAGTTGTTGTTCACTCCAGCTTTGTAGTGCTCCCGAGCCCATTTGTACTTCATCGGCAAGATCTTGTTAGGGTCGGTTGTGCTGTTGTTAATAATTCCTGATTTGTTCATAAATAATTATTTAGGGATGTTTAATTTTAAGCGGTGTGCACCATATGCCGCTTAGTCGTGGAGAGTATTGTAAACTACCCTGCTCCAATGACAAGACGCTCGTCATAGTGCAGCAGCAATTTTCAACAAAAGCAATATTTCACAGACGCCAAACTAACCTCGCTAGAGCTAATTTTATTCCCATCACATTTCAGAGATTTTTCAGACTTAAGTGATCATTAAAATTGTCGAGGACAAAAAGAGGCGCCTGGCGGGGACTGCGTGTCGCGTCACACAATCCCGGCCAGGCGCCTCTGATTTACTTTTCTAAATTATAGCAGGCGCGTGTAGTGAATAACTTAATTATTCACAAGCTTCACAGACTGAGTCAGCTGCAACGTGTAATTTAATCTCCTTTTTCGTTAGCTATTTCTCTTCTGTCTTAGCAACTGTTACTTTAGCTGCGTCAATTTGCTCTTTTTGAATTGGAGAAGGTGTTGGCAGTGGTGATGGGGTAGAAGCTGTTTCGTTGTTGGCTACAGCGTTAGTGTTGGTAGTAGTTTCGTCATTCTTTTTACGCAACTGTGTACCCGCTGTATTAATGGTTGATTTTTCAACCTGTGATGCACCAAGTGTACGTAGGTAGTAAGTAGTTTTCACACCAGCTTCCCAAGCGTACATGTACAGATCACTAATCTCCTTACCAGAATTACCTCCGTAGAAGATATTTAATGACTGTGATTGATCAATCCACTTACCGCGAGCGGCAGCTGCGCGAATGATCCAACGCATGTCGATCTCGAAGGTCTCTTTGTACTTAGACTTGAGATCAGCTGGTACTTCTGCAATGTCACGTACTGAACCGTCATGGTACTTCAGGGCATCAAGCATATCTTTGTTCCACAGGTTGCGAGACTTAAGCTCTTCTACTAACGAACGGTTTACGATAATGAAGTCACCTGAGATATTAGCCTTCACGTAAATGTTCTTGTAGATTGGTTCGATACCAGGAATTGAACCAGCGATGTTAGAGATAGTAGCAGTTGGCGCAATTGCCATAGTGTTACTGTTGCGCATACCATACTTCTTGATTGATTCACGCACTGGAGTCCAATCCATCTGGCAAGACAAGTCAGTTCCAGTGGTCATGCCACGATTCTCTTCCAGTAACTTAACTGTGTCTACCGGTAACAGACCGCGATCCCACTTACTACCATCAAAGCTCTCGTACTTACCTCGCTCTCGAGCTAGATCACTTGAAGCTAGAATAGTGTAGTAAGAAACGACCTCTTGAGAGTAATCAGCGAACTTAACACATTCTTCTGAATCAAAGTTGATATTAAGGGCATACAAAGCATCCTGGAAGCCCATTACGCCAAGACCAACTGGTCGATGTTTCATGTTTGAATGACGAGCTTCTTTAGTTGGGTAGAAGTTTAAATCAATCACATTGTCGAGCATTCGCATGGCCGTTGTAACTGTCTCCTTTACTCGCTCTTCATCAAACTTCCCGTTAGTGATGTGGTTAGCAAAGTTTACTGAACCAAGGTTACACACCGCTGTTTCACTTTCTGAAGTGTTAAGAGTAATTTCAGTACAGAGGTTTGAGTTATGCACTACACCAGCATGATCTTGTGGAGAACGAATGTTTGATGGGTCTTTGAAAGTGATCCAAGGGTGACCAGTTTCGAAAAGCATACCGATGTGCTTTTTCCAAAGATCACGAGCCTTTAGTTTTTTGAATAGTTTAATCTCACCACGATCAGCCATTGATTCATACTTCTCGTACAATTCTTCAAATTCTTTACCGTAAGTTTCAGTTAGATCGACTGCTTCATCTGGTGAGAAAAGTGTCCATTCCCCATCTTCCCGAACTCGCTTCATAAACAAGTCAGATAACCATGAGGCGGTGTTCATGTCGTGTGTACGACGGCGCTCATCACCAGTGTTTTTACGTAGCTCCATGAAGTCAGGAAAGTCGTAGTGCCAGTTTTCCATGTAGACACAAGTTGCTCCTCGACGACGACCAGATCGATTGATGGCTACAGTCACGTCGTTGGCAATCTTCAAGAATGGAATGGTACCTTGGCTAGTTATACCGGTACTACCAATCACAGCACCGGTAGCTCGCAACTTAGTCCAAGCTGTACCGATACCACCTGCCCACTTCGATAGCTGAGCATTATCACCAAATACTTTGAAGATATGATTTAGGTCATCCTCTACTACGTTAAGGTAGCAAGAAGATAGCTGTGGGTGCGGAGTTCCTGAGTGGAACAAGGTTGGAGTACTCGGCACAAAGCGCAGAGTAGACATTACGTCATAGAAAGCAATTGCTCGTTCTTCTTTATTTTCCTCATTTAGGGCTAATCCCATAGCCACACGCATCCACATAAACTGAGGAGTTTCAATCACGTGTCCATCGTTAGCACGGATGAAGTAACGATCGTTTAAGGTCTCAACTCCTAGATAACGGAACAAATCATCTCGCTCTGGCTTGATAGCTGCTGTCAGCTTAGCGAAGTCAAAATCAACCATGCCTTCAGCCAACTTTTTATCCTCTACACCAATACGAATGTTGCGCTGGAAGGCATCTTTATATGTTTGTTCAAATGAGTCATCACTGGCTTTCACACCTTTCTGAACCGCCTCTTCATACAAACGAGCGCACAGTTGGCGAGCAGCTACTTGTGAGTAAGATGGATCAAGCTCAATCTTCGAACGTAGAACCAGAGTAGCTAGCTTAGAAAGTTCTTTAGTAGAGATGCCGTCGTATACCTCTCGCTCAAGCTGCTTAACAACATCATCGATATCGATATCAGTCTCCACACCACTGACAAACTGCTTGATGTAAGCCTTCATCTTATCTGTAGAGAACTGCTCTTCCCCAGCTTCAGTCTTGATCATGAGGCGGTTTTCCTCAATCTCCTTTACTGTTTCTTCTTTGCGACCTTCAGTTTGTTTGAAACGATACAGAATGTAATGCTTGGCTACCACAAAATAACCACGCTCCATTAAAGTTTCTTCTACCAAGTCCTGCACTTGTTCTACTGTAGGACAAGGACCTTCTGCGGCCTGCTCACATTTTTCTGTCAGTTTTGCGACTACTCGGTCAGCCATTTGCTGTAAAACAGCGTCATCTACAGGAGTATTCTCCTGTGAAAAAGCTTTGCGCATAGCAACAATGATCTTAGCGGGATCAAATGACACTTTGTCTCCATTGCGCTTTGTAATTTCTGTAAACATAATAATTTTGTGGTATTTACCTCACTAACACGAGTGAGGCTTAGCTAATAAATCTGACTGAGTCTGGGAGGGCACAAAACAGCCCTGATACCTCCTATCAGAATCTTTGGTGCGTGCTTGGCTAATAACACGTCTCTAGATCTCTCGCAAAAATAAATGGTGGTGTGTTGTATCTGTTCAGACGTTTAGACCGTACGGAACAGGACAGTCATTTTTAAGAAAGATCTGCTCTGAAATTTGTCGACTAAACAAATTTCTGGGGCGAGGAAGAAGCCATTTTCATGACTTACTCAAGCTCGGCTCTGCTTCAGTGTTTCTGCCCCCATCACACACTCGGTGGAGAATCATCGAGTGATATTTAGATATTACTCCTCTCAAGAGAGTTTGTAAAATAAGACAAAAAAACTGACTTTTTTACCGCTTTTTAATAAAAAAAATAAAAATATGTTGGAAAATATAGACTTTTTTCTTAGTAGAAAATACCTCCCTATTATCCAACCTGTGGATAGCCATTTTTCTCTTACTTGCGCAAGCGAACAATGATGTGTCCTAGTGTAATTTTCTTGCATTTTAGAATAAAAAATTGCAATCTAAGAGCCAATTATCGCACCGAACCAAAGGAGGCAAGGATGAGCGGTGAAACAGAACCTTGGCCGAAAGGTACCAAAGTAAAACACTACCAGTACGGTAACGGAAAGATCGTTGATCACAACACAATCAATGATAAATTTAGCCGCAGTCGCACCAGAGTGGTGGATTTATACATCATTAAGTTCGAAAGTGGTAAGCTGGCGCAAATCATCATCAACGATCCTAATCTGTCGTTGCAAAAACAAGAAGATGAAACAACAAATGATCAATTTGCGTTACCGACCATCCGGAGGAGTTCCTTCCGTCGCTACTGAAAAAGCCCCTCGCTTCGCTCGGGGCTTTCTCCTTTTCTACTGAGTTAACGACTTAGATTGTCACGAATCTCGCGCAACAGCTGTACCTCTTCAGATGGTTCGGCTGGTTTTTCTTCCTCAGTCTCCTCTTCTGTGCCAAGACTCTGAGCTTTATTAATTGCTTTGACCACCAAGAAGATCACGAAGGCTACAATGATGAAATCAATCACTGATTGCACAAACACACCATAAGTCACCTCCGCCTCCCCCACCATGTAAGACAAGCTGGTGAAATTAACTCCACCCATCACTAAACCGATCAGAGGAGTGATGATGTTAGCTACCAAAGAAGAAACTATCTTGCCAAAAGCAGCACCGATCACAACTGCTACCGCTAAGTCAATCACGTTACCCTTAATGGCAAAGGCTTTAAATTCGTTAATGAACCCTTTCATAAGTAAAATGAATTAGGAATAATCAATTTCAGTATAGTCTATTTATGTGAATGACCGCAATGATGCGGAATTTCTACTTCCGGCGACACTTCATGATTGCTAAACCACCAAGCGGCAATCAGGGTGGTTAGAGGAACTGCCAAAATAAGACCAATGGTACCAATCACAATCCGAGTAATCTCAGCGGCTACTATTTCCTGATTAAGACTCATAAATAGATCGGCTTCTGCATTCACCAGCAACAGAACCAGCGGCAAAGCTACACCGACATAAGCAAAGGCGAGAGTATTTACCAAAGAACCTACATGGTCACGCCCTACCCTGATACTGCGAGAGTATAAATCTTTTAAATTAAAATTTTTATTAGCTGCTTTTAACTCCTGCACAATCGATGCTTGAGTAATCGATACATCATCAAGCACACCCAAGATACCAATGATGATGCTTCCCAACAGTAAACCGGCTAAATCGAGACGGCCGTTGGTGGAAAAGTTCAGGTAAATAGCCTCCTCTGAACCAAATCCAGTTAACCTCATAAAATCCACCCATATCCAAGCCAACAAACAAGTTAACGC
Organism: uncultured Candidatus Saccharibacteria bacterium; assembly: GCA_964347215.1. Taxonomy (GTDB): domain Bacteria; phylum Patescibacteriota; class Minisyncoccia; order Phycocordibacterales; family UBA918; genus OLB19. Next base: position 9,815 of record CAYFXS010000008.1, on the reverse strand, counting down.
CACCGCACTGAGAGTTCCAACAAAGGCAATGGTGGAACGAGCATTCACCCCATGTGTGATAAACAAAATAGCCGCCAAAACCACCCCTGCAATCAATAGGCTGGCTAACGCTGGACTGTATCCAGCTAACAACACCGGCACCAACAAAAAGAAAATCGCCGCCACACTAATTCCTAATGACAGCAAGGCTCTGAAGCCCTGCTTGCCAGCAAACCAAAGCAGCAAAACAATTGCAGTTAAGCCAAGGGTGGTCATTGGAAATGAACGATCAAAATCTTTGAAAATGTAGTACTCAAAACCATCAAAAGTCACCATATGGTTAACGTAAGCTTTGTCCCCTACCTCAAGTGGAGTCAATTCATTTTCAAAAGTTACCTCCTCTCCAGAACGATCACCTTGCAGGATCTCACCTGTTAAAGTCTGAACTGTCACCACTGTGTCAGTACCGTAAATCTCACGCTCTGTTTCATCCACCACTGCAATAATTTTCAACTTGAGAATCTCCTGCAAATCCTGATGAATTTCCTGCGCCATAGAAAAACCCGGTATCAAAAACAGTAACAGCAACAAGCAAGCAAATATTTTTTTCATAGACGTATTATACGCACTTTTTACATTGTCCGTAAAAAGTAACTTCATGATCTTTTACAACTGAGAACTGCTCGGGCAAAGTAGCTGGCTTCTGCACTGACTCGCACGGAATATGAGCCACTAAACCACAGTCAGTACAAATCATATGATGATGATGTCCGTGAGCTAACTCATACTGATCTTTTTCACCGATGATTTTTATTTCGTTGATCAACTTCTCTTTCAACAGAAGATCAATGGTGCGGTAAACTGTCGCCTCATCAACTGACACCCCCTTAACTAAAGCCTGTATAGATAACGAAGAACCTGATTTATCCAGTGCTTCAATGATTATTTTTCGTGGTTCAGTCACCCGATAACCAAGTTTGGTTAATTGCAAAATTGCCTGCTTACTTGCATTCATAGTTGACTCATGATAACTTATTGCAAATTATTTGCAATAAGAAATTTATATGTTTATTGAAGCTATTTTAACAGCTACTGCAATCGCCGCTATCTCAATGGTAGGTGTACTTTTTTTTGGTGACAAAGAACACCCTACCCACTTGCAACGATTTGCTATCCCAACCGCAGTAGGTGTATTCCTGAGTTTAGTTCTATTTGAACTCATCCCAGAAACCCTGCTAGCCAACCCTGAAGGTGGCGGTTTTATAGTGGCGCTCGGTTTCATCGCTTTCTATTTCTTATCGTTTGAACTACATAGATACTTCCATCGCAAAGATGAATCTGACTGTGAAAGAAAAGGAGCTGCAGCCTTGCTGTTAGTAGGTGACGCCGTACACAACTTGGCTGACGGTGTTATTTTGGGTACTGCCTTTTTGATTGACCCAGCAGTTGGTGTCGCAGTTGGTGTAGGTCTAGCTCTGCACGAACTACCGCAAGAAATTGTTGAATTTGCCATCTTTATGCGAGCTGGCTATACACGCTCACAAGCCCTATTCAGAAACTTCATCTCCGCTTCAAGTATTGTAGTTGGTACTGCTCTTACCATAACCCTAGCTAGTCACGCCGAAGAAAAACTTTGGGTAATCACAGGACTAGCCGCTGGTAACTTACTCTACTTAGCAGCTACAGACTTATTACCTAGGGCCCACAGCGACCTTAAACGTTACGGTGGATTTCGCTACACTTTAGTTGCATTAATTGCCGGCTTTCTAGTAATGACAGCTATGATTGATTGGACGCATGAAAAATACGGCCACGGCCACGAACATGACGGACATGATGAAGAACTTCACGACGAACATGAAGAAGATGGAGATCTAAATGAGCATGATGCAGATGGCAACCATGACGAGGGGGTACCTGATGAACATGAAGAACACCAATCATAAATAACAAACTTAAGAAAAATGATCCGCTTGCGGATCATTTTTCTTAACTTAAAAACATTTTTGCCAGTGCAAAGCCTACCCCCGCTCCCGCAAGAAATAAAAAGAAAATTGCTGTCTGCATAGCTTCTTTATCCATCATAGTACCTACATTCTAACCTAACGCAGTAAATAAATTCCAGCAATTATCAAAGCTACCCCTAGCAACTTGGCCAGAGTAACAGCCACCCCTAAAGTTAATACCGAGTAAACAAAAGTCACTAACACTCCTAAAGACAACATGACTGGTACTGCACTATTAGTCGCCAAAAAGCCGAAGTAAACAGCTCCGGCTAAAGTAACATTGGCTACAATCATCACCGTCAATGGTAACGGTTTTAACGCAGTCTTCATTGCATCAAAAACTGAAATGGTATCGCCGCCCACCAAACGGTTGAAGATAGCAATTCCAATATAACCAGCTGTAGCCAAAGCGATAAATTTAACCCAAACTAACATAATTAAAAATTAAGTGGCTGACCTTTTAATAATTCAAAACCCCTGACTACATTCTGAAAGTAAGGAGCATCTTCCCCGCCCATGTTACTGACTATTTCATCAAAATTATTCCCATCAAACCAAATAAATTCAGAATGATCCGCTGGATCCAATTTTATGTTGGCAATTGGATCTGCAAAACGAGCAAAGTAAACCACCTCAACCGAATGTGACCCTTTAACTTCATTAGTGTAGTCAAAGGCCGCAAACGGATCTGCCACCTCAATCTGCACACCAAACTCTTCAACAATCTCTCGCTTTAGTCCCGTCACTAGATTTTCACCAAAGTCGATATGTCCTCCTGGCAATTCAAACTTTCCTGGCAAAAACTTTTTAGTGTCTGCCCTTTTGGGCAAGAACAGCTTCTTAACACCATCAAATTCATGATGGATAAAAGCACAAGCTGTGATCACCTGCTGGCCATGCGCCGGCACTTCGCTATCGTGAGCTGTTTTCATACTCGTGTACTTTAACACACTGGATTTTTTAGTGAAAAATAGGTATAGTTTTGGCCACGTTGCTCAGCACTTAGTGTTAAGTATCGAAAATGGCGGCTATTGTATAATGGTTATTACGTCGGTTTGTGGTACCGAAAATCCGGGTTCGATTCCCGGTAGCCGCCCCACAAAAAAACAAAATCCCCGTCAGGGGATTTTGTTTTTTATACTTTGTTTCAATTTACTTTCTAGCCTCAATTTCGTTAGTGGCGATGGTGGTTTTCACGATTGTATCTGGTGATAAAGAGAGACTGTCTATTCCCTCACGAACCAAGAACTCTGCGAACTCAGGACTATCACTTGGACCCTGACCACAAATACCAACTTTCACACCCTTCTCTTTTGCAGTCTCAATAGTTACCCGAATCAATTCTTTAACTGCTTCGTTATTCTCATCGTAAACATGAGCTACGATATGACTGTCTCGATCAACTCCTAAAGTAAGCTGTGTTAAATCGTTACTACCAATTGAAAAGCCGTCAAATTTATCAGCCAACTGTTCCGCCAATATAACGTTGCTAGGAACTTCAATCATGACGTAAACTTCAAAATCATTTTCACCCCGCTTAAGACCATTTTCCGCCATCAACTCCAGCACTTTATCAGCCTCTTCTAGAGTACGGCAGAATGGGACCATTGCCTTAACATTGGTGATACCCATCTCATCACGCACCTTCTTCATAGCCTGACACTCAAGCGCAAAGGCTGCTTGGTAATCTTCATGATAATAACGACTAGCTCCACGCCAACCAATCATCGGATTGTTTTCTTCTGGTTCGTACTGTTGTCCTCCAATTAAGTTAGCGTATTCGTTACTCTTGAAATCACTGAAACGAACAATTACATCATTGGGGTAAAAAGCTGCCCCTAAGGTACCAATACCCTCAGCCAATTTGTCAACAAAATACTGACCCTTATCTGCATAACCATAAGTTAAATCATGGATCTGTCCCCGCACCTCTTCGTCAGTCAACGAATCAAAATTTAACAATGCCAGCGGGTGAATCTTGATATGGGAATCAATGATAAATTCTTCACGTGCTAAACCAACACCATCGTTAGGAATATGTGAATATTGGAAAGCATGTTCTGGAGAACCAATATTCATCATAATTTTGGTCTTCGGTCGCTTTAGATCGGTGATATTTTCGGTCTGTACTTCATACTTAAGTAGACCACGATAAACCTTACCCTCGTCACCTTCGTTACAGCTAACAGTAATATCTTCCCCAGCTGAAATGTTTTCAGTCGCAACCTCAGTACCCACAACACAAGGGATGCCGAGCTCTCGAGACACGATGGCAGCATGACAAGTACGGCCACCTTTGTTAGTAACAATAGCTGAGGCCTTCTTCATAATTGGCACCCAGTCAGGATCAGTCATGGTAGTCACTAAGACATCACCTTCATTGAAGTCATGGATCTGTTCAACGCTTTCAATCACTGAAGCTTTACCAGCACCAATTTTATTACCGACACTAGCACCGGTCACCAACACTTCCCCATCCTCCAGACGGACATACTCTTCAATCTTATTTGGATCTTTTTGCGACTGCACTGTTTCCGGTCGTGCCTGCACAATATAGAGTGAACCAAAGTCTTCATCTAAAGCCCACTCAATATCCATCGGTTTTTCATAGTGTTCCTCAATAGCCACTGCCCACTGTGCCAACGTCCGCACCTGATCATCAGTAATAGAATAGCGGCGACGATCCTCTTCTGAGACCTCTAGGTTATCAGTCTCGTTAGCTCCTGACGGCACCATCTTTAATTTCTTGGAACCTACTTTTTTACGCAGAATAGCGTTAGTTGGTTTAAAGACTGTGAATTCATCGGGCGAGACTCGCCCTTGCACAATGTTTTCTCCTAAACCATAGATTGAGTTAATCACTACCGCGTTACGAAAGCCAGTTTCAGTGTCTAAGGTAAACATCACACCAGAGGCCTCACTGCGTACTGCTACCATCTGCTGAATCCCTACCGCCAAAGCTACCTGCATATGGTCAAAGCCATTTTCCACCCGATATACAATCGCTCGGTCGGTAAACAGCGAGGCAATACATTTCTGAGCTGACTCAACCACGGCATCTTCCCCGCTAATATTTAGATAGGTTTCTTGCTGTCCAGCAAAAGATGCGTTCGGCAGGTCTTCCGCCGTAGCAGACGAACGGACCACAACTACCAAATTTTCGTAACCAACTTCGTCACACAGTTCTTGGTAAGCTTGTCGAATTTCCGCTTCAAAATCTGCTGGCAATTTAGCATCAAGAATGATCTGTCGTACCGCTGCCCCACGCTTTTGCAAGTCAGCCACGTCTTCAACATTCAACCCTTCCAACTCTTTAGTGATTGATTCACGAATATCGGCATCTTCTAAGAAATACCGGTAAGCATCAGCTGTGGTGCTGTAGCCATTAGGTAGGTTTATGCCCTTAGGTGTCAGGGCACGATACATTTCTCCCAGTGAGGCATTTTTGCCACCCACTTGAGGTACATCATCAATGGTGATGTCTTTAAAAAAACGAAGGTACTTGTGCATATTGGTTTATATTATTTACCCCAATATTGTAACAAGACCTAGGCCAATTTACTTTGACCAGTTGGGGTATCTACCACGATAGTGCGTCCCGATTTTTCCAAGCCAGTTTCGGGATCAATTTCGTAAACCGCGATCTGGTTAATGATCATTTCCAAATTCTCAATGTCTTCATCAGGAACAGACTCGACATATTTCATTAGAGCCCGGAAACTATTACCATGCCCTACCACCAAAACATTCTTTCCTTGTTTTAATAAAGGCAAAATTCTTTCCTTATAGGCAGGTACCACTCGTTCATAGACATCTTTTAAAGTTTCGCCATTAGGAACCTCCACATCCCAGCCGCGGCGAACTTTAAACCACTGCTCTTCGCCAAGCTCATCTTTCATCTTCCATTTGTCCTGACCAGTATAGTGTCCGTAATCACGCTCCATTACACCATCATCACAAACTACAGTGATGTCATCATCACCAATTACCTTACATACATTATCTAGAGTTTCTTTAGTGCGACTCAATTTTGTATGAATAGCAATGTCGATCTTAATACCTAAATCCTTCAAAGCATTTCCAAGATACATACAATCCTGCACCCCCTTTTCACTAAGATCTACATCAGCAATACCAGTCCAAACCCCGCAGGCATTCCACTCTGATTCAGCATGACGCATTAGAATTAACTTACCAACCGCACTACCTTTAAGCTCGACCAGATTGGGTATGTCTTGATCATAAAAACCAATTATATTTTCAGCTGTCGTAGCGTTGATACGGCCGATTGCCTCTTTAGTGTTATAAGCTACGTGTGGACTAACCACTACGTTTGGCATTTTTTTCAAAGCTGAAATCTCTACACTATGCCGCATTATGTCTTCATCAGTCTCACCACTATCAAGCAGAGCTAATTCTTCTTCCAAATTCAACAAATGTTCCCCTTCCACCACATCCAAACAAGCTCCTCCTAGATGACCGGTATCAAGCGCTTCTACCAAGGCGGCTGTATCAACATGAGCTCCACGGGCGGTATTAATCAAAATTGCTCCCGGCTTCATCATCATTAACCGCTCATGATTAATAATGTGATGTGTATCGGGTAGATAAGGAAGGTGGAGTGAAACAAAGTCAGACTCTGCAAGTAACTCCTCCAGACTTACATAGGTAAAACCCAACTCCGCAGCTAACTCAAGATTGGGATACTTATCGTAAGCAATGGTACGCATAGAAAAACCATTGGCTATCTTTAATGCTTTTTGGCCAATATGACCAGTGCCTATAACCCCAAAAGTTTTTCCAAATAAATCTGACCCCATCATTTCTTGATGTTCCAGCACTTCATTCTCTGCCTCAAGCACTTCAGTGAAACGTCGAGTTAAGCCAAGCAACATAGTGAAAGCGTATTCAGCCACTGTGGCTTCACCATAAAAAGGCACATTAACCACCGTTACGTTATGATCTTTAGCAGCTTCTAAATCAATGTTGTTATAGCCAGTTGAACGACAGCAGATAAGTGTCAACTTTGGCATAGCTTCAATCATTTCTCTTGTTACTGTACTAGAAACAAAAACCGAAATAATTTCCGCATCTGGTTTTATATTATTAAGAGAAATATGATCATCAAAAAATTCCCAGTAGTGATCAGTTGGTTTAAGCCCAGCAGTCAATTGCTGCTTATCGAGCTCCGTTGTATCATAAAATGCAATTACTGCCATCGCCGCTATTATACCGCACGCTCCTTTTTAGATTTTACTTATGAACATTACCAACATCAGAGCTAGAGAAATTTTAGACTCACGCGGCAACCCGACCGTAGAAGCTGAAGTGTATTGTGAGGGAGGCTGGGGTCGAGCAGCTGTCCCTTCTGGCGCATCAACTGGCAAACACGAAGCGCATGAATTACGTGACGGCGATACAAAGTTTCTAGGCAAAGGCGTCCAGCAAGCTATTGCCAATATTGAAAATAAAATCAAACCAGCTTTATTGAGTATTAATGCTGATGACCAGTTCCGCATTGATGAACTAATGATTGAACTTGATGGGACCAGCAATAAATCGCGCTTGGGTGCGAATGCAATTTTAGCCGTATCCTTAGCAACCGCTCATGCCGCTGCCAATGTTCGTAACCTACCACTTTTCAAGCACATCAACGACATTGCTCATAATCCAAACATGTCCCTCCCCCGCCCTATGTTTAATGTTTTAAATGGCGGTAGTCACGCAGCTAACTCAGCAGATTTTCAGGAATACATGTTGATTCCCACTAAAACCACCAGCTATAGAGAAGCTGTGCGAATAGCTGCTGAAATATTTCAAACTTTAAAGCAACAACTTAAAGCACAAAACTTTTCCACCAACGTTGGTGACGAAGGAGGTTTTGCTCCTCAGGTAGAAAATAATACCCAGATGTTAGAACTCCTAACTCAAGCCACCGTAGAAGCAGGCTACAAAGCTGGAGAAGACATCAACTTTGCCCTTGATGTAGCTGCTTCTGAATTTTATCGAGCTGAAACATACGATCTGCAAACCGAAAAAAAAGCTTTAGAAGCAGTGGAAATAATTGCATATCTGAAAAAAATTTCTGAACAATTTCCAGTTATTTCTATAGAAGATGGATTAGCTGAAGACGACTGGTCCCACTGGAGCGAACTAGCTACTGCTTTACCTGAGACACAACTTGTTGGAGACGACCTTTTGGTTACCAACCAAACTAGATTAGCTGAAGCAATTGAAAAAAAGGCAGGTAACGCCATTTTAATTAAACCAAATCAAATTGGCACCTTGACTGAAACCATTCGCACCATTAAAACTGCCCAAGAAGCCAACTGGAACACCATCGTCTCCCACCGCAGCGGAGAAACTGAAGATGTCACTATCACTCATTTAGCAGTTGGCACCGGAGCGGGACAAATTAAAACTGGTAGCGTCTCCCGAGGTGAACGAACAGCTAAACATAACGAACTTATTCGTATTGAGGACACTCACTCGGATCTAACGATTCTTAGCTAGCTGCACCCCAAGCACTCATTCCCCCTTCAAGATAATCAGCTTGGTAACCATCTTGCTTCAATTTATTAGTCAACGACAAGCAACGTCCCCCACTCTGACAAACTGACACAATTTTCTTATCTTTAGGTAAGTTGTGTTTTTCTGGCTCAGTCATGTATTCACTTAACGGCACATGTGTGGCTTGTAGTAATTTTGGACTAACCAAAAGTTCTTCAGCTTCTCTGATATCAATAATATGTACTTCGTCACTATCCAGCACAGACGCAAATTCTTCTTTAGTCATGCGTGAATTATAACAACTTGTGCAAAATAAATTGTCACCTATACTGGTTGCATGAAAAAGTTTTTAATCATTCAACTACGACCAGAAGACGAAACTTCTGATAACGAATGCGAAGCTATCCTTAATTTTGGCGGACTTAAACCCGAAGAAACTGAGCGATTACGCGCTGAGAAAAACGGTATCCCAGACATTGATTTAAATAACTACTCAGCCATTATTGTCGGCGGTAGCCCTTTTGATGTTTCAAAGCCTGAAACTGAAAAAAGTGATATTCAAAAACAAGTGGAGGCGGATTTTACCCGTCTATTTGATCAAGTGGTACCACAAGACTTTCCTTTCTTAGGCGCCTGTTCAGGTAACGGACTGCTGGGTAATTATTTAGGTGCACCCATCACCACTACTTATGGCGAACCAGTAGGTGGAGTTGATATGAAAATTACTGATGAAGGAATGAATGACCCTTTGCTAGCTGATTTTCCGGACACTATTAGAGTGTTGGTGGGCCATAAAGAAGCCTGTGACAACACCCCACCCAATGCCATCTTACTTGGCTATAGTGACACCTGCCCAGTCGAGATGTTCCGGGTGGGACAAAATGTTTACGCCACTCAGTTTCACCCAGAAGCTGACGCGTCTGGCTTTACTGTTCGCATCAACACTTATAAACACCACGGCTACTTCCCTCCCGAAGAAGCTCAGGCACTAATTGAGACAGTAGAAAAAGAAGAAACTCCTTATGCACAAGAAGTACTAAAAAGATTTGTGAATAGGTATAGAGATTAGAAATAACAAAGACCGGCGCCTGCGGCGCCGGTCTTTGTTATTTCACTTAACAGATTTTATTTTGTCGACTACGGATCGTCCCGTAAACCAAAGCCCCAATAAACATACCGAACACCCCCAACAATACCGGCCAATTACCCATCCCGACGGCTGAAAGTGACGTCGCTGGACACAACCCAGACACACCCCAACCAATACCAAACACTACCGCCCCAACTACTGATCTTTTAGTAATAGGAAAACCGTCATGA
>CAYFXS010000007.1:0-28115 GCA_964347215.1 uncultured Candidatus Saccharibacteria bacterium | reverse complement strand
AGCATCTAAAATAGCCACTAACTCAACCTCAGGTAAATCCAACCCTTCTCGTAACAGGTTCACCCCCACCAAACAGTCGAACTCTCCTTTTCTGAAATCGGTCAGAATTTCAATTCTTTCAATTGTATCGACATCACTGTGAATATATTTGGTTTTCATCCCCTTTTCCTCCAAGAAATCAGTTAGATCTTCTGCCATTTGTTTCGTTAGTGTTGTAGTTAAGACCCTCGCTCCACCCTTAATCACCTTCTCTGCCTCAGCAATAAAGTCTTTGACCTGACCGACATAATTACCCTTCTCTGTCACAGGACGAATATCTATTTCAGGATCAACCAAACCAGTCGGTCGAATAATCTGCTCCACTACCTGTCCCTTGCCTTCTGCAACTTTCTCCATTTCGTACTTTCCGGGTGTGGCTGTGGTGTAAATAACTTGACCCACTCGTTCTTGCCACTCATCAAACTTTAGCGGACGGTTATCTACTGCACTTGGCAAACGAAAACCATGTTCAACCAAAGTATCTTTCCGTGATCGGTCACCAGCGTACATACCATTAAGCTGCGGGATGGTTACATGTGACTCATCAACAATGGTTAAGAAATCCGGCGTACCGTCTTCTTTGTGAGGAAAATATGAAAGTAACGTATAAGGTGCCTCACCAGGTTTGCGACGATCAAAATGACGGGAATAATTCTCAATTCCGTTACAATAACCAACCTCACGCATGAGAGCTAAATCGTGGTCTGTACGGCGTTTCAGACGTTCCGACTCCAAAATTTTTCCCTCCTTTTTAAATTTACCTAACTGTTCTTTTAACTCAAGCTTAATATCTTCAATCGCAACATTTCGTTCATCTTCTGGAGTTACAAAGTGCTTAGCTGGAAACAAGTAGAACACGTCTGGCTCTTCAATTATCTGCCGTGAAACGGCATCGATTTTTGTAATTGTCGACACTTTACTGCCCATAAAATTCAACCGGTAAATAACCCGTTCATTGGTGGGCATAATTTCTATGGTATTACCCACTGCACGAAACATGCCTGGAGTAAGATCAGCATTGGTGCGATTGAAGTACATATCAATCAAAACTCGCAACATGTCAGTACGAGTAGTGGTAAAGCCACGCTCAATTTTGAGATGACGTTTTTCGTATTCAGCCGGTGAACCCAAACCATAAATACAGGAAACTGAAGCAACAATGATGACATCATCACGAGTCAGCAACGCTTGAGTTGAAGCATGTCGCAGCCGATCAATCTCTTCGTTAATCTGAGCTTCTTTTTCAATGTAAGTGTCACTAGTTGGCATGTAAGCCTCCGGCTGATAGTAGTCGTAGTAAGAGACAAAATAATGCACGGCATTGTTAGGGAAAAAGTCGCGGTACTCTTGCGCCAACTGGGCCGCCAGGGTTTTATTGTGCGCAATTACTAAAGTCGGTTTCTGCACCGCCTGAATTACATTGGCGCCAGTAAAAGTTTTTCCCGAACCGGTTACACCCAAAAGCGTCTGATCCGTCATTCCGGCCTCCAATCCTTTAAGTAATTTATCTATCGCCACCGGTTGATCTCCAGCTGGCGTTTTGTCTGTAGATATTTCAAATTTCACGTATCACACTATAACTCGGCACTCTAAATAAAAAAAGCGGGTCGGGCCCGGAAGCCCTCCCCAATTTCACCTCTCCCGCTTAAACCATAAATAACAATGGTAGGTAAGAACGATTGAACCAATCGAACACACCAAACTCCAAAGCCTATACGGAAACCATTCCTTAGCGATCATGTCTCCCAACAAAGCATACGAAAACAAAGTAAACGCATAAATTGTTAAAAATTGTGATACCAACAGAATGAGCAATCCTTCCCCGATCGCTTTACGAAGCCAATAGAGAACAAAAAAGAACCCTACCAGCTTACCCAGAAACACTGTCATGACTTCTCCTTGCAGCTGGTATTCTGTTTATACCAAATTATAAAATTTAAGCCAATAGCTTTATGCGTAATTGCTTAGTGTAGTTCACTATAGTCCACAAATTATGAATAGAAGCCAAGTGACCACCTAACATTTCTCGGGCTTTAAACAGATGATGTAGATAAGCTTTAGTGTACTGATTCATCGGACTTGTACTACCATCCAAAATTGAGAAGTCACGTGCAAATTTAGCGTTGAGAAGATTGAGCTTTTCGTAGACCGGCAGACCAAAGTCGTTAAGCTTACCAGTTTCAGCATAAATAGTTCCCGTTCTAGCTAAACGAGTTGGGGCGACACAGTCAAAAGTGTCGCAACCATTTAATACTCCATCCAGGATATCTTCCGGTTCACCAATACCTAATAAATGACGCGGTTTTTCTTCAGGCAAAATTTCATTTACAACCTTAATGGAATCTCCTAGATCATCTTTACTAAAACTTCCACCAATGCCAAACCCATCAAAATCCATTTCACTTAAAACTTTTGCACTCTCCTGTCGTAAATCTAGATGTCTACCTCCCTGTACTACACCATAAATACCCTGTTTCTTGAGAGCTTCATAATTTTGTTTATGCGCCATAACACTACGCTTAGCCCAGCGATGAGTTCTATCCATAGCTTCCTTTTGATACTCACGATCTGCCGTTGGACTGGTACATTCATCAAAGGCAATAATGATGTCGGCACCGATGTTGTGCTGAATATCAATTGAACGTTCTGGTGTAAAGCGGTGCATCGAACCGTCTATATGAGAAGTGAAGGTTACACCTTCTTCGTCAATTACACACAACTTACCGTGTTGAGTGGCTAAATCTTTGGAATAAACATTTATTCCTTCTTGTTCAGCTTGTTTTTCCGCTCCTGCTGCATCAGCAGCAAACTTAGTTACCCCTTTACCAAAAGCTGCGCCGAGACTGAACACTTGAAAGCCTCCACTGTCAGTAATTGTTGGCACATCCCAATTAGCAAAACTGTGCAAACCACCAGCTTCTTTCAAAATATCATCACCAGGCTGTAAGAATAGATGGTAGGTATTAGCTAAGGCTACTTGCGCGCCAACAATTTCAGTTAAATCTTCTGGTTTGAGGCTTTTCACCGTGGCTTTTGTACCAACAGGTACAAAAGCTGGGGTTTCGATGTCGCCGTGCGGAGTATGAATGACGCCGGCTCGCGCAAGCGAGCCGGACATCTTCTTTACTATCTCAAATGAAACAGGTTTGTTACTCATTGATGGAAATTAGTTCAATAGCGAAAATAAGGGTTGAATTAGCTGGAATTGGTCCCACATTTTGGTTGCCGTAAGCCATGTCAGAAGGGATAACCAAAATACGCTTACCTCCCTCCTTCATACCGATCAATCCAAGTTCCCAACCTTCAATCACTCGACCTTCACCAATAGTGAAATTGAAAGTCTCTCCACGATTGTAAGAGTTATCAAACTGCTGACCATTCTCTAAAGTACCGACGTAATGCACTTCAACTCGATCACCATCTGCAACTTCATCACCAGAACCAATTAAAACATCATCAATAACCAACTTACCGATCTCGCCTCGACTATTAAGTGAGCCCGCAAGAGTGTTGAATAGTTCCTCCTGATCATTTTCACCTTCTTCAACCAGAGCCACTGCTGCTGGTTGACTTGTTGCATCAATAGCACTGTTAGTATTTGTACTGTCTACACGTAGTAAAAATAGAGCTACAGCCATCAATCCAATGCTGAGCAAAATACCGATTTTTTCAAAATTGTTCATAATATTTAGTTACGCAATAATAAGTGTTTTTTGTAAAATTGCAACCAATTAGCCTCCCCAAATCTCAAAATAACCTTGTTTAACGGCACTTTCAAGGTCATCAGGCACGACGTTAGACCATTCATTTAACCATCTTAACTTCTCTTCATTATTCATATAACGTGGTGATGACTGCTTGTCGACCGACGTGACTGGCAGTAACTCTAGTCTGAAAGTGTTATCTTTTACTAAACGCAACAAAAGACCCTCTTGTACTTCTTTATCGAAATACTGATCAAATACAAAATTACCTAAAGAATAAAATACTGGTGTCCCTCCTACCATTTCTATATCTTGCACTACATGTGGGTGATGTCCAACAATAAGATCCATCCCCAGCTCTACCAGTTTACTGGCTGTTCTTTCTTGGAACACGCTATGTTTTTTTTCATATTCCTCCCCCCAATGAATGTAAGCTATCTGTTTATCACTTTCTAAGTTAACGGCATTCATCAGTAACTCAATATCAGCCCAAGGTAATTCTTGATTGACAGCATACAATCCCAGTACAGCTACCGTTGTTGTGCCTAATTCTAAGTAACTCACACTTGAGCTACCTACAAGAACATCTCCAAAGGTCACAATATTATTTTCATTAAGTTCTTCTGCAGTGTTTAAAAAACCAGCAGCACCAAAATCATATGAATGATTATTAGCCAAACTAAAATGTGTAAAACCAAAATCAGTCAATGCAAATAGTGAGGTAGTTGGAACTGAAAATGCGTAAGTGAAGTACGGAGTAGGTACATGAACGTCAGGAACAGCTGCTTCAAAATTACCAACCAAGTAGAAATTATCATCAGGTATAGACAATCTAGACAGAGGATAGTAGCTACCCTCCCAATCCATCCAACGCTCAACTTTGCGAGCCAACATCACATCGCCAGTAAAGTAGATAGTGGAAGTTCCTACACTAACAAAAGTTTCATTGGAACTTAAAAGATTAGTGGAAATATAATCTCCGTAAGAAATTTTTTTTGAATCAGAAAAATAAACTATTGGCACCAATAGACTTAAGAGTAAAACTAATCCTGAAAACCATAAACGACGCATAATGGCGTCTAAATTACCGTCTGATGAAACATCCCTACCTTAAGGAGCCACATACCACCAAATAAAAAGATAGCTGAAATAGCAAAAGACACTAAAGCAATTTCCATAACTTGAGAATATGAAATAGCACCTCTGGCAACTTTTTTTCGCATCTGAATTTCATCTTTAGTTATTTCAATATCAATCCCTAAAAGTCCATTAATGGCCTTGGCGTCGAGTGTTGTGGTGCCTCTAAACAAGTTATGAGCAGCGTCCAAGTGAGTTTCGTGAGTCACAATATTTTCTCGTAAAACAATCAAAGCCATCTCTACATCGTCCTCATGCCAGTTAGCTTTAATTAAAGCTGAACGAATCTCTTCATCAGGGGCGGTTGGCTTAAGACCGTTCTCAACCAAAAGTTGTTCAGCTTGTTTACGAGTTAACTTCATATTAATTATCTTGATTAGGATCAACTGCTATGTGAGCAGTATAGAGTTCTAGCAGTACCAAAAACAGACTTACCAGCACTGGGCCGACTACAAAACCAATTGGACCAAAGACAGAAATTCCTCCCAACACAGCTAGCAAAACTAGGAATGGATGCATCTTATTGCCACGACTCATTAAGTATGGACCCAATAAGTTATCTATCAAACCAACAGCTAACATACCCCAAACTGACAACAGGATAGCGAACATATATTGACCGGTAAAGATCAGAAAAGCTATTGATGGCAAAAGTACAATGGAAGTTCCAATGCCAGGAATCAAAGCTCCTAGAGCAGCAATAATTCCCCACAAAACAGCTCTTTCAAAACCAACCATATACAAACCAAAAGCAGTCAATGTTCCCTGAATCAAAGCAATGGTTACTGTACCAGTTACCACTGACCGAACTGATCGAGCCATTCGTTTAAGGATCAGATCGTCTTGATCATCAGGTAAAGGACTAATGATAACCAATTGTTTAGTGAATTCTTTACCATCACGGAACAAATAAAATGATCCGATCATAGAAATAAAGAAAAGAAAGATAGTGGAAGCAGTCCCAGCGAAGATATCTGTTACGTTTTTGGATAACCAACCAGCAACTTGTTCGTAGTACGCTGCAATATTTAGTTCAAAATTAGGCGCAAAGGTCTGAATCTTTCCCTCTAGCAAACCTAACCTGTCACCAACTCCGTTAGTTTGACCATTAGCTAGATTGTAGATAGAAAAAGCTTCATTTACTAATTTAGAAAACACTAAAGATAAAGGCAAAATAACTACCACCATCACAATAATAGTGGTCAGAAAGGCTGCTAAAGATTGGTTTTGCTTAGGCATCCGCGGCACAATTTTTTCATACAATGGGTAGCAGATAGTTACGATAATGGCTGATAGAGCCAGTGCAGCCACAAATGGAGCCATCATTTCCCAAATTAAGAAGCCTACTGCTCCCATAAAACCAAAGAAAAAGACGTACTCTACGATGCGATTCATTAACATAGATACATTGTAGCAAATGAAGTTAAAGTTTTAAAAGCAAGAAAGGCCGAACAAATGTTCGACCTTGCGGATGTTATCTATTTTCTATTTCAGTTTTTGAAACCAAAGCAGCAGCTTCGATGGTGTCAAAAGTGGCAACAGCAGCTCTTTCGAATGAAGAGAAAGCGTCGCTTAACATAACTGAGATGAAGTAGATAAGTATTACTAGACCAATGGCTCTAAACATAATTATTTAGAAATTACTTCCCATTTACCTGACTTACGAAATCGTCAGGTGGATATAAACTCCAACGGGAACCATGTCTTTTGAAAAGAACTAAAGAACGTATATTATTTATACCATATTTTGAGGAAAAATAAAGAGTGGCGAACCTGCGGTTCGCCACTCTTTATTTAACATGCCCTTTAAGCCTCATGGCCTGTATCACCCTCTCGACTCCTAGCATATAGGCACTCCTGCGCAAGGAAATATTTCTATGACTTGCTTCATTGTATATATCTGTAAAGGCTCTAATCATAACCTGCTGCAACCTCGCTGCTACCTCCTCTTCTGACCAGTAATACTGTTGTCGATTCTGTACCCATTCAAAGTAAGACACTGTCACTCCGCCAGCATTAGCTAAAACATCAGGGATTACCATTGCTCCACGAGACTCAAGACCTTGATCAGCTTCGGGTGTTATGGGATTGTTGGCCAATTCCAAAATTACTTTAGCTTTTACATTCTGCACATTGTCCTTAGTAATTGAATTGTCTAAAGCAGCCGGAATCAGAATGTCACACTCAACTTCCAGTACAGCTTCAGTCGATAATTTCTCACCAAAAGTCGCCGCAGTTACGCTACCATGTTCTTGTTTTACCTGCTTAATCATTTCTGGTTGCAAACCATTTGAATCATAGATAGCGCCTTTACTATCAGATACAGCTACAATTTTTGCCCCAGCTTCATATAATAAATCAGCGATGACAGAGCCCGCATTACCAAACCCTTGAATAGCCACTGAAAGTTGTGACACATCTTGTTTGGTAAATTTCAAATACTCCAACAATACATAGAGTCCCCCTTGTGCAGTAGCTGCCATTCTCCCTTTACTACCACCGATCTCAAGTGGTTTACCAGTAATCATCCCCGGCTCGCTATGGCCAACTGTCTTCTCATACTCATCTAACATGACAGACATCAGCTTAGGATTAGTGTACATATCTGGTGCCGGAATATCGATATCTACCCCGAGATTATCTGAAAATTCCCTTGCATAAGCACGAGCCACTCTCTCTAGCATTACTTCATTGTGTTCGATTGGATTAATAACCACCCCACCCTTAGCACCTCCTAACGGTATGTCGACTACGGCACACTTAATCGCCATAGCCGCTGCCAATGCAGAAACTTCGTCCTCATCTGCTTTGTGATGAAAACGAATGCCACCCTTATAGGGACCTCGAGCATTGTTAAACTGCACCCGGTAGGCAGAGAAAGAAGCTGGACCGTCCTGCGTGTCTATAAACAATTCTTTGCGATGAATTTGATAAGGTGTTATCAATGCTTGAACCTCAGCAGGAGTTAACTGCAATTGCTCTGCTGCAAATTCAATATGAGATTTAACTTGACCAAAAGGTGACATAAATTAAAAGTGTTCAAATAATCCTGATAAACCTAGTTTACCAAATAAAGCATACCCATATTCCAGAATCAAACCAAAGTTATCAGTCAATAACAGAACCCCTAGGAACAGTAAAAATACTCCACCAACTTGTGAGATGAATTTTGATACATAACTATACTTAGCAATCATTGAGCTAGCTCGGGAATATAAAAATGCAGTTACTAAAAACGGCACAGCTAGACCAGCTGAAAATACTAACAGTAAAAATGCTCCTGAAAAGGCAGTTGATGAAGTTGAAGCCAGTAACAAGACTGATGCCAAAACCGGTCCTACACACGGAGTCCAACCAACTGCAAAACCTGCACCTAAGAAAAAGGAACTTGACGGATGACCAGGCTGAACTGATGCTGGGAGTTTGATTTTATGATCAGAACTTAAAAATGACAGCCGAAAAACTCCCAACATTAATAAACCAAAGAAAATTATAAAAATACCACCCAATTGCGTTAGATAGGTACGCAATGGTCCGATTGCCCCACCAGCCAACCCAGCCAATAAACCAAAAAAAGTAAAGACGAAAGTAAAGCCGATCACAAAAAATAATGCGGAAATAATAATCTTACGTCTAGCAACCACCGAATCATCGTCATTTTCTACACCACTAATAAACGCTAAAAAAGCTGGCAACAGAGGCAAGGTGCAAGGAGCCAGAAACATCAACACTCCAGCAATAAACGCTGAGAAAATAAATGCAATAGTTACTTCAGGCATACTATTCAGTCACTGAATTGATAGTCGCTTCTAAATGTTTTTGCATCTCAGACAATTCCATAAATCCACGTTTGTGTAAATAAACTTGTCCAGCTTTGTCGTAAAAAATAGTTTCGGGCATAGCGAAGCCACCGATAGTTTTATAGAAATGATCTGACTCATCTTTGATAAAGATCAAGTCATCAAATTGTCCTAAGCGACTTAAGTAAGCTTTAATTTTAGCTGCTGACTCACCGCGATTTATAGCAATCACAACCACTTCCTCTCCCCCAGTTTCAGCTAGTTTTTCAAAATCAGCCAACTCCTTAGTGCAAAATGGACACCAGGTAGCCCAGCTATTTACAACTCTCACCTTACCAGCGTAGGCAGACATATCGACCGGATTACCATCAAGATCCGTATAGAAAGTTTGCTCGCCCTCTTCGCCAGATAAAGAACGAGCTGCTTCTGAATTACTGGCATTTTCACCCGGATTTAGAGCTTTATACGTAAAAAAACTACCAGCTGAAAGAATGACAGCAATTATTAAAACTGTTGTGATAGTAGACTTATTCATCATTAGCTTGAGTTAATAGAGCTCGCCAATTCTCTTCCGGCAAAGCTCCGCGCACTGGTATCACTTCCCCATCTTCTCTAACGATTACGCTAAAAGGTGTGCCACTACCTCCCAAAGCTCGCACAGTAGCTAAATCTAAAGCAATCTGACCTTTTATCTCATCACTTGCAACACAAGCTAACACAGCCTCTTCTTCGACCCCTAAATCAAGTGCGTTTCTATGTAGAAATTGGTCATCTATAATTCTTTGATTAGCAAATAGATGATCAGTGTAGAGCCAGAAAGCATCTTCTCCCAATAGACGCCCGACACACTCGCTATAAGCAGCTGACAACTCAGCTTTTTTATGACTAGGTAATGGGAAATGGCGGTACTGCCAAGCAACAGCTCCTTCTGATGCATCAACAATATCTTTTAACACTGGATGCACTTTTGAACAGTACGGACACTGAAAATCAGAAAATTCAACTATTACAGTCTCGGCATCTTTACTGCCATAAGTCCAAGCGTAATCACCACTGCGTTTAACCTCTAAATTCTGACCTGCTTCAGATACAACAGCTACTACTGTTTTATTATTAGCAAAATAAAGTGCTCCGGCCACTAAACTAAAGCCGATTAAAATAACTAGACTATAAACTCCTTTTTGTGACATAACAATTACTGAAATATTAATGTATCAGGATGAGCAGACTGCCATGAGAACCAAAAGCCTTCAATGTCTGAAACTGAACGACCGTTGTCTTCCTTAAAAGTAACTACTCCATCTACATTTTGTATTGTAAGTGTAACACCATTAACTACATCTGTAGTTAAACCACTTGGGATTAAGAACTTTGGATAAGCTTTATAGACGCCACCCACCTCAATGCCGTAGACATAAGTACTAGGGTCTAAATCTGCTGCAGCAGTGTTAAAACTAGGAGCAAAACGACTGGCTACCTCATAGTATCTACCATCGTATGGATCAGCCGGCATCCCAGCTAAAACTTCACCCTGAAGACCTAGCTGCCTCCAATCAGAAAAACGCATAATATCTGAAGGTATAACAGATAATGTTTGACCACTCCGTTCTCCCACAACAGCCTGACCGAGAACTTGAGACCAGAGATTTCTATCAGATAGACTATCTGCTCGGTTATACATCAATAAATTTGACTGCCAAAGCATGCCTGAGACACCAAACTCAACTGCCTCTCCATCTATTTCACGTGAAAAAACAATACCTGTTCCACATAATGGACAGTACGAGATCAAGATAGGATCATTAGCTATGAAATCATTCACTAACTCATGTGTCTCTAGCATAGGAAAAGGATAAAAACGGTGTACACCTTCATATGAAAGAGCGATACCTAAAGACTCTGGCTGCAGCAGCTTCGCTGCTGCAGCAGTACTAATAAACGCAGGAGTATCTATAGACGGGATGCAGTCCTGCCTGAAACACCCTTGTCTAATTTCTTCAGGATTAATGGTGTGCTTTACATTTTCTGTAGGTACACTACCTGAAAGCGGTAAAATTAAATTTTCCGCCACCTCCACACCTTCACTGACCTCAAATGCAAAATCGGCTGCAGTCTCACTATTTTCTTCTGACTTACTTACTGCTGAGGTGTCTAAATCAGTATCTTGCCAACTAAAATACATACCAGCTAGCAAAACAAGGCCAAACACAATAAAAAGGGGTTTCATATGTTGTTTTATTATACGTTAAAGTATCTGCAATATTTCAGTTTAACTGTCTCGGAAAAATACTAGCTACTGCACACATAGTTACTAACGTATAAAGCACTAGCATCCTCGTCTAGAAGACATCGGAAATTCTTTGCTGACGCAAAGACCGGATGAAAACATTAAATGTTTTATTAATGAGTATCACCCATAGTGGTCATTCCCACTGATTACACAAGAAAGACACTCCTCCTATTTCCTCGTCTAGAAGACATCGGAAATTCTTTGCTGACGCAAAGACCGGATGAAAAGCAAAATTGTTTGCTTTTCATCCCTTAATAAACAACTCGTAATCGTCAGGGTGCTCACCTGGTTCGGCTGGGATTAAATTAAGTTCGATTCGTCTTCCTTCTAGACTAGCAGAAATAGTTGCCTCTTTCGAAGCACTAAATTCAACCTTAAAACGAGCCGGAGTTATAACCTGTGCACAGGCAACAGAATTATTTATTACAGTAAAGTCTATGGACACCTGCTCTGGATAAGACTCAGCCACCATAACGTCATGATTTAACAAATCACAAGGTGTTGGCATAGCTACTTCACCAACCAGTGTATGCACACCGTCAATAAAATAATGTTTAGCTTCAATTCGGGAAATATCGGCGTACCTAACCTCCGGCTGTGGATCCTCCTCCTGAATCTGTTGATCCATGACAACCTCTTGTTTTTTTAGATAAGCAAAGCCAAACATACCTCCCACTATCACAGTAAAGATAATAATTGTTAGAACAACTGCTTTCTTACTCATATATTGAGTATACACCTACCTGATAATTTCTCCTACTCAGCTTCGAAATCATTCCCTATATAGATAGTAATAACCGGCACACCCTCCTCTTCTTCCACTGGTCTAGCTGAAGGTAATGCACCACCCATAAATTGACTCAGAGCCACAGCCTCATCTTCATAGCCAAGACTAAATACCACCACTGATTTCTTCTTACTTTCACCAAAATCTGAATCTATTCTCGACACTTCATACCCATCAATTTCTAACAATTGCTTGAGAATAGCAGCTTGACCAGTTTTGTCTGATGAATTTATGATCTCCAAACGATAAAGTTGATCAGCTTTGGTTGTAGAAGTAGCTTCATTAACAACAGTTTTATCGTAAACCTCGTTATTGTTCACCTGTTGTGAATCATAGATAATCTCTTCTGATGACAGCTCAATATCCTGACCTGGATTTTCAATCACTACCTGATAATCTCGAGACGGCTCAATCAAGTTAGAAATAATTGACCAAGCAGCAAAAATAATAATTATCAGCACAACCACACTAGCAAGAACTTTTTTATGATTTATGATAAATCTAACAAAAACTTTAAACTTACCTAGCCACTCATTTGCCTGACTCAACTTACTGAGTAGGTCACCAACACCAAACCTGATTGGGTCACTGACAGAAGATTTCTTTTTCTGGATTAACACATCGCCTTCACGGACCAAATTTCGCTTAGCTTCCACCTCTTCATGATGCTTATACGCATCAACATCGACCCCCGATAAAGCCAACATTCTCCTCACGTACGCCTTAATACACCGAGTAATAAACCAAACGCTAAATATCAACCCAGCTAAGAAAATCAGAATTGGCTTCCATGGGATAACGTAAAAATATGTAATGCTAGTTTGAAACTGTCGATTGTCCTGACCGTAAGCCAGTGTAGCTACTGCCTTATAGCGACCAATATCCATGAATGATGATTCTCCAGTCCATGAGAACTCAAAATTTCTTATACTGTTAGGCAACACGTTACCAAAATGAGTCTTTTGATTAATGGGTACAACTCCTCTATCTTTACCCCACATATTAGTAATCTCAATCTGACCTTGAGGCTGCACATGAACGTTACCTTTATTTTCAAAACGTAGAGAAAATTCTGCGTGCGGTGCATCAACAAATCTTTCATTAACTCTAAACTCACGAATGCTTCCATCCTCAATTACTTCCCCGGCCACTCGAACAAAAAAAAGTGAAGTCACAATTTGTGAAGTTGAAATTTGCATCTTTTTCTTATCTTCTGGTGGTCTAGTACCGACCAAAATAGCTGCGAAATGTCCACCTGGTGATGCATCTTCCGGCACTTCAACTAACAGCTCTATAGCCTGACTTGATTCTGGCTTAATTGTAATTGGTTCATCACTAACTTCTATCCATTCCGCCAAAGTTTTCCCTTCAGTGAAATTTTCAAAAACAGGTAAAAATTTCCCTGCACCACCTTCACCTTGCGGAGCAAAATTAACTGACTTAGCATAGACAGTTAGAGGATATTTATTACTGTTAATCACCTTAACCTGACTCTTCCAAACCTGACCAGGGTCAGCTGTCATCTCAAACAAGGTTGGCGTTACACTTAACTCCAAACCGCCCTGCGCCAAAACTTCACTGGTGAAGAAAAAGCTGCTCAGCAATAAACTTAAGCTGAGAGCTATGATTTTAATTTTTTTTCTTAAGGTCAATATCATGATCATGACTATCTGAAACTCCATCCCGTAAATACATCGACACACTTTGTGTATCGGACTCAACTACCGGCCCTGACATTCTACGATACACCAAAATAGTCAGGATTAAAGCGAAGGCTAGAACTGACCCAAAAATCAGTAACATAGTTGAAAGTGGCATAACATAGAAAAAAGTAGTGTCATTAAGTGACGCTCTCTGTTCAACGCCATACTCTAGCGACAAGAATGCTTTATAACGACCTGCTCCCAACTCTTCAGGAATTGAAGAAATAAACGTTTCTTTACCACCAGCTGAAACCTCGACTCCTCGATCATTAATTGGCATACTGGCCACTTCATTTCCTGAAGTGTCATAGAAAATAACTTCACCACGCGGAGAAAGCGGTGCGTCACCCACATTATCAATCTTGAAATTTAGCACATCCTTTGTCACATCAGTAACAAAACGACTAATTGAAAAACCTCCCAGTTTTAGGAATTCTGTACGATTTTTCTCTAAAGCAATTCTAACAATCACTCCTGAACCCTTACCGGCCAAAGCTCTCTGATTGGCTTCAGCCTTATCTCTAGCTACTTGAAAACTGATAAAAGCATGGTATTCACCAGATTTGGCCTGTGGGTTGATTCTAAAAGTTACTGGCACCTCTTTTGTGTCGCCCGGACCAAGAGTAATGCGACCACGCGGTACTTCAATCCAGCTAGTTACCCACTCTTTCCTCTCCTCGCCCTGTGCCTGCTCAAAAGCTTTCACTTCTCCATTCTCATCGAGAGAAATTTCATGCACTGTTGGGTAAATACGTACCGTACCACCACCGGGATTTTCTAAAGTCACAGTCTTTTCGACTATGTCGCGCTGCATTAAATCGAGATCAATAACCTTAGGTGAAAAAGTAAAAGCTGAAGCAGTCGACGTAAACAATAAACAGCCAAAAATAATTATGGTCAATTTCAGTAATAAAAATGGATTTATCTTACTTATCATACAAAACTAGAATACTGGAATAGCAATATAAGTTACTGTTGCCTCATAATCACCTGCCTCTTGTAAATTATCTACTTGAATTCTGTATACAATATCATGGTATTCGTTGGTCGGCACCGAGCTATACATAATTTCTTCTGCTGTAGTTGTAGAAACTGCAGCATAAGTATCAAAAGCAGCAAACCTATTTGAACCATTAGCCAATAAGTCATCACCTGCATGGTAACCAAAACAATTGTTACTACAATTAGCTGCCCAACCTAAAGGAGTACCATTATCACCAGCAAATTCAGGAATGGTTGATCCATAAGTATTGGTCAAATCCTGATCTGACCACATAAGAACTTGGTAACCTTCAGTAGCATTAGTATCCACTACAATTCTATGAGCCACCTCAGTTGTATCAGACACATTTAACGATCCAAAGTTTAGTGATGTCGGTGTTGATGAGCCATCAATTGTCACGTTCTCAGTAGTTGTACCTGGGTTAAGTCCAACCACTGTAAAAGTAAGTGACGCTCCCTCAGTAACTAAACTTGGGTTAGTCGAGCTAGCCGACACAATTTCGTTATCAACTACGTTGAAAAGGCGGAAATAATAAACAGCATTGGCTCTAGCTCCAGCATGCACGATGGTGAATTCAAACTCCATACTAGAATATGCAGGCTGCACCAAAGTCGCTGTTGAAGATGAAATACTTTCGTTATGAGTACCGCAACCGGCACCTACACCACCTGAACACGGACCAGAAAGACCTCCTAAGGTAGCCTGAGTAATTGTAGCGTTATCTACTCCAGCACCATCGTAGTAGCACCAGGTTGAACTGGCAGTACACAAAGTACTTGAGGCCACATCGAACACTCTTTGTGAGAAGTCAGAGTATTCTGAATACTGTAATTTAAACTTAGCTGGATTACCTGCTGCGCCTTGTTTTTCTGTAATAACAGCTCTCAATTTAATAGGATCCTCAAAAGTAATATCAATCGGAGCAGTATTAGTCCCAGCCAAGGCTGTTGTAGGTGTAACATTTAGCTCGTCATCGAACCATTTCCAGTCGCCGATTTCTGGACCATATCCCACTGTACGAATCAGAGGATAAGTTGAATATGATTCAAATTCACCGCCGTCTGCGTAAGTCATACGGAAACAGAAATCTCTTTTATCCGGTGCACTGTAATCTTCAATGTTCCACTGATACTCGACTGACTCCCCCACCAAAGCCTGATTTGGATTTAAAGCAGTATTATTATCCTCTTCATAAGTACCAAAAATATCTGATTCCGACAGTTCAAACGATGACAAGAGAGTGCCAGCAGCTGGCGTACCATTATGTGCCCTCCACAGCGCTGTAGTACTTGAAGTATCACCTACCTGCTGCCAGTCGTTCACTCCCAGAGCGCCACATGTAGTCACCCTTTCTCCATATTCTAAGCGATAAGAGTCAACTCCGGCGGGTTGAGCAGCAGCTGTGACTGTGTAACTCATAACAATCCTAATTGACTCTCCTACCGCTATAGGATCATCAATTGAGGTCATTTCTTCATTTTCATTTAATCCACCCCATGCCGTAGTCGGATTAGTGGTGTCATTATCTTCAAAGAGCCAGAAATCGTTCTGTACTAACTTCGCTGCAGCGGTCGGCCACTGAACAACTTCTGCTCGATACAAGTTCTCACCGGTATCGTCACTAACTTGAAGCTGGAATTGTGTGGTGGAAATAATTTCAGAGGAAATAAAAGGCTCTGGGAAAGTTCGTTGGGTATTACTGTTACTGTTGTTTACAAAAATAGAAGAGACGCTTAAATCATCAAGTTCATTTGAAAGATTTACATTCACCGTCGTTAAACCACCTCCACCAGCAGCAATAGAATTATTTTTCTGCTCCACCTTCATTACATTACCGGAAGTTTGAGTGTTTTCGATAACCCAAGCTACTGACACATGATCAGCCTGGTCACCAGCACTTAAAGCACCGTTAAGCCGGAAAGATACAGCTGAAAAACTGGAGATCCAAACCTCATGACCGATACTGGCATGATCGTCATGGTTATTACCTACCCTATGCTGAGCATGGATAAAAGCTTTGGTTATATCACCTGTTTGCAAAGGGCCAAAACTTTCTGTATCGGTAGTACCAGGATTAACCTGATAGTCTTCTTGGACTCGATGAATCACCCAGTTCGCACCACGGAACTCAACCGCAGCATAACTCACTTCTGCTGGTGCACCAGTCTCACTTCTGGTAACAGTCACAGTGTCACCTGTCGCACTCCAGGTAGAAGTAAACAGTCCTTGGTTATAGCTCAAGCGACTAGTATCAGCGTTATATTGAGCAGTAATAAATGGAACAATATTTGCATCATTAGTTACGCCACCAGCTACAGCAGAACTGGTAGCCGCTATGGCGGTGCCTCCAACTGAAACAACCCCCGCATCATGTACATACATTTCATTTTCTCCACCAATCTCGCCAATGTACTCGATAATTTCCCAAGTTATCCTAGTGTCGTTAACTGGTGTTAGCGATCTACGAATCACTACATGACTCTCAATATTCCCTGGGTTTTCAATATAAGTAGTTACATCATCTGAGTTATGGTTACCTGAAGATCCAGCCGCTGGACCACCTCCAGTATGTTGTGTGTTGGTTAAACGGATAAAAGCTCGAGACGAACTACCAAATTGCAGGCTGTAATCAACCCCTTCCACCAAAACAGTCGAGGTTCCAGAAATACTAGCCGAACCTCGATAAACCGCAAAGTCAGTTCCGAGCTTAATTGTTGCTTCAGGGTAAATGGTGTAATTATCTAGGGCTGTACCATTGTTTGTGACTCGGAAACAATACGTAGCTCCTTCAGGAGCGGTACTATCAGCTTGCAAAGCATACTCAATTTCCAACCAACCATTAGCCGTTAAATCGATGTTGCCAGTAGTACCATCAACATCCTGCTGCGCTCCATTAGTAGATAAAAACGTACCAACATTTGTTACACCACCAGTGGTAGTACTAATGTCAGTCGTATTCCCATTATCAACCAACTGTGAAGCTACGATGGACCACTCGTCACCACCAGTATCAACATCAGTCCAAGAAGCAACGTCAGCACAAGTGGTAATTTTTTGTGCCCATTCAAGTTGGTATTGGTAGTTACCACTAGATTCACCACCAGTATTTGCCACACCAAAACGCAAACGTTGAATGACATTGACTGGCAACTCAGAATAAGGCAAATCTTCATCACCAACTGTTGAACTTGCGGTAGCCTCAGTTCCTAAATCGTCTCGCCAGTGATAATGACGCTGATCAAGATATGGAGCAGTCATAGTTGTAACACCAGTTAGACTTACCACATTGGCCGGAGCCACAGAGCCAGCACTTAAGACTACATCCATTGATGGGTTTTCAATTTTAATATCCAAGGTCTCACCATCACTGGAAGAAGCTGTCACATCAAGTACCACGTACAGACATAAAGCTCGAGTCGTGTTTACTGACGGCGGCGACGCAGCTTGAACAAAAGTGGAAGTACCAGTCACTCCTGTAAAGCCATTTGTGTCAGTAGAACCAAACTGAGTTTCCGTTGGTGAGCTAGGACTACTGAGACTCTCACTAGCACAGTTAGTAGGCACAGAGGAGTCATATTCCCAATATAGTTTAATGTTATCAAAATCATTAACTAAGTCTCCAGTAGTACTGGCAGTGATTGTTATCTCATCAACATCCTGAGTACCGGCCGTGGTGGAACTAAAGACAAAGCTACCTAATAGATTATTGTTAGTTGGAATAGAAATTGTCGCCGGTTGCCCCTCCTCAGCTGACACAGTAACGTCAGCATTAAAAGTAATCTCTGGATAAGTAGTATAGCTCGGTAAAGCAGTCCCGTTATCACTCACACGGAAACAGTACGTAGTACCATCAATAATAGAAGCAGAAGCATACATAGAAAACTCCAACTCAGTAAACTCATCCGGATCCAGAGTAATAGCACTAGTGGTGGACTTAGACTCTACTAAAGCCCCTGCTCCGTCAAAAGTTGTATTATCGTCAGTGAGAGCACCTTTGCCAGATGCTGTTATGTTAGTAGTGTTGCCATCAGCAATAAATGTACTATCCACCATATCCCAATCATCAGTCGTAGAAGCTACATGAATCCAGTCATTTTCCGGAACCACTGAACAGCTAGATACCTTCTCAGCAAACTCAACCCTAAAAATGTGAGACGTTGAGGTGGCGTTACCTTCATTACTAACACCAAAACGTAAACGGAAATTTCCATCCTTGGTAGCTGAGTCAATGCTGGTATTTTGACTACCTCCAGCATAAGAATCAGCTCCTGATCCAGTATCACCCTGATCACCATTATCTTGTCGCCAATGATACCTAGTCTGTGTCACCACTGGTTCTTCTAAGATAGTTACACCAGAAATGGCCACTTCAGTCACTGGCTCAACAATCGCTCCACCACTACCAACTACGTCGGTCGAAGGATCAGCAATATAGAGATCTAGAGTTTCGCCGAAGGTAGCCCCTGAAGTCACATCCAACACTGGATAGATACACAACTCTGAAGTAGGCGTTATACCAATACCAGAAGCGGTGAAAGTGGATGTGCCATTAGCACCCGAAAAACCATCAGTATCAGTCGAGCCGTACTGCAACTCAGTCCCATTGTATGATTGTGCTGTACAATCAGCTGCATTTTCGTAGTAAAGACGAATGTTATCTAAATCAGCCGCTGCATCGACTGTGCCACTAGCGCTAACCGTAATTGAAGTAATATCTCGACTACCACCACCAGCGTCCGACATGATAAACATACCTCCAACATGAGCGGTAGTAGTTGGAATAGAGAGACGATTCTTTTGCGTTCCGTTAGCAGAAACTGTAACGTCAATCTGCTGATCATAAGTCACCACAGCATACATGGCGTAACTAGTACAATCAGACCCTTTACCACCACCTTTTGTACACTGCAAACGAATACGTAAACCAGTTAAATCAGCCTGTGTTAATGAAAGTCCACCGATAGGTGCGGAGTCCCAAGCAGCAGCCGAGTTTCGGTTGGTATAAGTCGTAGTTGTGGCGTACTGAGTTGTTTCAGCAGCATTCCACAAAGAAACATCTAAAGACATGTTAGTACCACCTTCTTGATGATAAGTGTAAACAGTAATAGCAGTAACTGTCGAAGCATCAGTAATGGAGTTATCCATTTGGAAATAGTCCTGATCATTAGAGGTTTGCACCAAATAATCACCGGTGGTCACCGGTGCTGTTGGGGCTGTCACCACTTCGTCTAAACAGTCGTAGTTACCACCGCCGCCACAAGTGGTAGCCGTACCATTATTGGTTCCACCATCACCATTTGGTCTAATGGTCCCGGTGGCGGCATAAACCATCTCAATTAAACCATCGACTATCTCAAAACGGTCAGCAAAAAAGACTCCGTACATAAAGAGCACACCAAAAACCAATCCATATAAAAAGGACCGCAAAAATTTATGCGTTTTTTGCATAAATCCCATGTTTATACTTACTATTCTACGTCATCAGTACTACTAGCACTATCATCCACCTGTGCACTGCTGGAGCTAGAAAATGGTTCAATAATGAGATCAAAATCAGTCAAAGGCAGCACCTCTTCTTCAGTGGTAGTAGAAAGGTCCAAAACAGGTGAAATTTTCTCTACAGGGTTAACCGTATCATCACTGGATGTGGCAGAGACTATTTCAACATCACCTTCGACAATCAGTTGATCCGAAGTGGAAGTAGCGGTATCTGGTGTCGTAGTCGCCACTGGATTGGTACTGCTGCCAGTAATTTCGTCAACTAAATCATCGCGACTACTAGTTGATTTACTCTGAATCAAAGCCTGAGTTTCACCAGTTGGATCAGGCGACGGTAACTCCAGTGGCTCACCAGCAGGTTGAGCCGACAAAGGTACTACATCACCAGTAGCTGGATCAAAACCTTTAGTGACAACGTCACCATTTTCAAAACGTGTGTCGTAAACCAAGACGAAACGAGGGTTGATAATTTGCCCACCGGTAGAATCGTCAATCATTGAAGTCATACCGGTAGCAATTTCATAAACTGCCGCCACTTTATCATCACCGCCGTCTTTGGTGTGCCATATTACATATCCTCCCTGCACATCAGGCGCTAAATCATGCACTTCATTATTGGTTACCTGAGTAGTGGTTACACCATCAAAAAGAAGTATTTCCCAGCCATTACCCAACCAAGCCTGCCACGCTATGTAGTCACCATCACGTGATGGCTGCATGTTGTTATATTTAGTCTTAGTTATCTGCTCCAACTCTCCAGTATCAAGGTCATAGGACATGATCTGGTAGCGTCCACTCTGTAAACGATGCCAGACAATACTGTTGGAGACAGGGTCATAATTCGGCTCTAAATCATCATAAGTATTATCAGTTATTTGCTTTACATCACCATCATCATTAAAAAATACTTCATGATCCCCATCTTCATCCATCTGAGTAAAGACGATATCGAAAATAAGCTTTGAATTAGTAGTTTTTTTACTACAATAAAAAGATCCGTCACCAACACTGACACACTCCTGATCATTAAAGTGTAGTGGATCTTCATTAGTGAATTGATTAATCACAGTTGGACCATCCAACTCTTCGGTTGAAGTGGCTACACCAGCTACTTCTTCCAGAGCTGATTCTGACTCAGCCACTGAAGATGATTCCAAATTCTCTTCCACTATATCTTCAACCTCAGACACGACTTCATTATCTTCTACTGATTCAAACTCTTCGGTTGCTGAATCGTCATCAACAACCTCTTCATAAGTTGACGTAGCTGATTGGTCTGCTTCTACTACAACCTCATCAGTTGAAGTGGCCACTGGATCAGATACTGAGCCTTCGTCCGATGAACCGCCAGAAGAACCACTCCCAGAAGAGGCCGGCTCTTCAACAACCTCTTCAGCTACTTCTTCTGTACTACTTGATACAGTTTCATCGAGCACTTCTTCTGAGCTAGTTGCCACCACATCTTGTAAAGCCTCATCTGCAGCAACATCCTCATCTGTTTCAACCTGAACAGGTTGTTCCTCTGTTGAGGTCGCTTGTTTTTCTGAAACAGACTCATCCACAACCTCTGTCGATCCCTCCGTCTCTTCAGATACACTATCCTCAATTACTTCTTCTTCAGTCACCTCCTCAACATCTTCCTCAGTAACACTCTCTTCAGTCTCACCGTTATCTTCAATCACTTCCGGCTCAGGCACAGGCTCAGCCACCTCTTCCTCAGTCTCCGGTTCAGGTTCTGGCTCTGGCTCTGGCTCTGGTTCTGGTTCTGGTTCCGACGTAGTCTCAACTACTGAAGCATCTACCGCTTCGCTTTCTGACGCATAAGCTTGCGCCACTGGCTGCAGCAGCATAAAAGTAAACAATAACGCAATCGCAATTTTTACGTACGCACTGCCGAACACAACGGCGTATAATGTCGCCTGCTTTGTGATATGAAGTTGTGTTCGATGTCCAAACATAAATAGCTACGAAGATTCCACCACCACTAGGTTAGTACTGGAATCAGTTAAAAAGGAACGTTCAATTCCTCTATCTATCGAAACATACAGAATGTACTGCATAATCAACAGAAAAACTGCACATACACCAATGATGGAGTACAGCAAATAAGACATGGTTTTTGTAGCAAAAAAAGGAGTGACAACTTCGTTAGAAACAGAACGATTCTTATCCTTAAGGTAAGCTTGCATTTCAGACTCGGTAGTAACCCAGGCGACATTACTGTATACCTGCTCACCTTTGATCTTACCTGCACGAATAAGTTGCCCAATATAGTCTGGACTATAGTTGGAAATTTTTGCTGCTTCTTTGAGAGTTATATACCCTTTTTCTTGCGCCCTACGTTGTTCGAGCATGGCTTGCAAAAATAATTAATGATAAAGCCATATCTCGAGTATCGAGTGTGGAGTCTCGATACCCGAGACTCCCCATCACACACCTATATTGTACCTCTTTGACTACTTTTAAAGGCCAATTTATACACAATCTGCTAAGTTAAGCATTAACCAAAATTCACCATAGATATATAAACTGCATATTTTGATTTAGGTAAATTTTAGGAGATAAAAGGCATAAAAAAAATAACACGCCTGCCCAAAACACCTGAAATTTGATGAAGTTCAAGGAAACTAGGAATAATAGACTAAGCCGTATATAGACATACGGTGAAATTTATTATGACGAAGTTGACGCAGAAATTCGCAAATTTCAGGTGTTTTGGATTATTTGGTCCAGCAATTTGCACTAGTAAAGGTGCAAATTGGGACATAAATTCGCAATAGTCGCTTCCGCTCGTTTGCTCATTTAAAGAAGGAGTCAGATAGAATAATCCCAAAATCAGTAAACGTCATTCTACCATCGCCATTAAAATCAAACACTCGCCCCCTAGAGAACCAAGCTGACATAAAACGACTAACATCAGTCAAACTAACATCCCCGTCGCCGTCGATATCTGTCTCTATATCTATATTAACTGTACCTGAAAGTGAAGTTCCTTCAGAGAAAGCGTAAGTACCATCTGTATTGGCTATGTAAATTTTTGTACTATCTTCACCTTTATCAGTGAGTGACACCTCAGTACCAGAACCATCCCCTGCTAAAAGCAATGAGTCCGCCACGTTGATCTCAGCAATACCTGTATTTTCAGCTACCGCGTTAACCGTAGCAATCAAGTGTTCCCCTTCAAACCCGCGACGGAAAGTACCACCCCGCAAGTAAACAGTATTTCCTTCAACGTATGGATCTACTGTCCAAAGTGTAATAACTGATTCACCAGTATCAATCCCGGTCACTCTAACCTGATTTTCCGGAAAGGCTAATTCCAAATCAACTGCATTGATCGGCGTATGAGCAGTTACATAAACATTAAAATAAAATGACTGACCTTGATTTAAAGAATTAGTTGATGGTTCAATACTTATATAGGTAACATCCTGTGAGACAATCGCCTGAGCTCCCAAAAAAGCCACAGCAGCAAACATAATTGGGAAAGCAAAACGAACCGTACGGCTGTCATTTGGTCGACAGGTGGTACAGAAACTATATAAGACTTTCTTAAATAATGACATGAAGATTAGAGCTTTTGACGAAGCTCATCAATCTGTTGCGTAAGGAAGATTAAATTATCACGAATCTCCTTCCCTTCAGCTACCAAGGCAGTGACGTCTGGATGATCAATGTGCTTGTAACTCAAAAGTTCTTTAATGATCTCGCGCTGAGTTTCCACCAATTCAACATGTAATTTACCTCTTTCACGCTCTTTAGTTAGCATTTCATTCCAAACATCAGAGTTTTCCAACTGTGTCTCCGCTTCTTTATCAAACACAGCGGCTGCACGAAGCATGTCTTCATAAACTTTAACCTCGCGTACAAGCTGAGCTACTGAAACTGTCTGTACTGTGGCGTAATAATAGGCGCAAGAATTAAACAGACCATCCAATTCTTGCAATTCAGCTCTACTCAAGTCAGCCAACCCACTCAACAACTCATCAAATCTCGCCCTGCTATTATTGGAACAATCTGAAATAGCGACTGCTCTGTCGTAAGAATCACCACCTGTACGTAAACCTAGCTGCAACTCTTCAATAACATCTCTTTGTTCAGCAATGTTGTCATTAGTAATCGATAAAAAAGCACTTGCTTTTGCATCAAAATGATTTTTAAATCCGTAACCAGTAATCAGTACAGCGGCAAATACTAGCAGTAATACCATCCAGTGTTTTTGTGTCATATTTTTCATACTATTTATTCTACAATATCTTCAACATCTTCTAATTCATCTTTAACTCGTTTGTTAGACTCCTGCAAAGCAGTGAACATGTTATCAACCAAAGCCGTCTCCGCTTTAGTTAAAGACTTAGATTTACGAGAATCGGCCAAAGCATCTTTTTGTTCTGTGAGTAGTTTCTGCAAACGATTAAACTCTTCCTCTAATACAGCAATCGCTTCTTTAGACTCTTTTACAACCCCAGCTCGCAATTTACGTAGACGACCGAAGAAGAACACAACTGCCAACACCAATAGCAACAGCAGCGCAATCAAAGGAACAATAACCGACATCACACTGATCAACACAGATCCGATTTGCAAGTAGCCAGGCTGCTGTACAGCTAGTCTGATTGTATCAGCCGGCTCGCTTTTGGCTCCATACTGATCAATGGCCACAGCGCCAATCTCATAAACCCCAAGAGATAATCTTCCTTCAGGGATAAAAGTAAACACACCAGACTCATCACTATTAACTGTGTATTCACTAGGCTCAGCTCCTAACTTGGATAGAGTAATTCCGACTGTTGCATTAGGTCGTGTAATACCTTTAATAACTGGGATCACTTCTTCGTTAATTTCCGAAGGATACTCAGTGAACTGAGGCTTATCAAAAGCCAAAATCGCAAATGAGAAAGTATCGATTAAGCTATTACCAGCTTCATCAAAAGCTTCAAGAATCACTGAATGCTGCCCTGGATCCAGAGCTGGCAATGCGATTGATCCAGACTCCTCATTATCTACGTATTCATAAGGCTCACCTCCATCTAACTGAACCGTAAAGCGCAACACTTTAGATGCTTCATCTTCAGCTTTTAGTAGCAAAGTCTGCTCAGGATTAGAAAGATCAGCCTCTTCTGGTAATTCTATTGTAAAGCTGCTCGGTGCTTGCGTGTCGACCGCTAACCGGTAATGACTTACACGTCCCCAGCCATCTTCATTTTTAAACTGAAGGTGAAAATACTGCACACCTTCATCTAGATCAGTCAGTGAAATATCACTAATTGGTGTGTCGTAAACTTTAGTTGGAATCGAGCCGCTATTTCCATCCAGTAAAGTCCTGACTGAGGTTATATCTGAAGGCAAAGACCAACTCAAACGGGCGTCTTTGGTCTGGTAGTACTTTGACTGATCAGGATGAGTGGATGATGTGATACTTGGTGCAGCTGGCGTATTAGCTGGTGCGATATATTCAATTGTCTCAGGTTCTGGTACCACTTCCTTGGCGGCAATAGTAAAAGTTCCCCCACCCATGCTAGTGAGCACATTTGTACCACGGCCATCAGCCGCCAACACCGACCCTTTACTAAAAGAAACTTTTGCCGTGCCAGAATTTTTAGCTCGGAAAGTAATCGACATCACCGTTCCAGCTGACCCATTGTATCCAGTTGGGTTACCACCACTAAAAGTAATAGTCCCAGCTGTATTTGAATAAGACGGATCAGCAGTCCAGAGGTTGAAGATTGACCCCTTACTTACACCCACTACCGACAACTCACTAGGATTGAAACTCAATGTTCCATCAGCAGCATTGATGGACTGACCCGAAGTATTAACCATCACTCTAGCTGAGAAAGTTTGCCCAGCAGTATAGACACCTGTACTTGGCGACACTGACAACGTAGCCGCCTCCACCAAGATCACGCTAAACAGATAAACGCTAAGAAAAACCGAAGTGAAAGCTAAAACTTTAAAGTATTTTTTTAAACTGAAATTATTTATCATCTTCCAACTCTTCATCTGCTAATACTTCTTCCTCATCTTCGTCTTCATATTCCTCTTCATCATCAATTTCAACACTATCGCCATCTTCCTCAATCCACTCTTCATCATCAGACTTACGACGTGTTAACCACCAGAAAGCTAGTCCAGACACTAAGAACAAGATGATTCCAGTTGCAATAACCGCCACCATTATCTTGGCTTGATTGCTCATAGTCCGGATTGATTCTTCAGGCACCAAAGAAGCGATATACTCATTTCCAGCCTTATCATAAGCTCGCACCCGAATAATACTATTGAGACTTTGATCACTTAACACATAAGGGCTTTGTGATCTCACCCAAGGTGCATCAGATGCACCCCAGCCAAACAAATGTTGATCTTCAATTGATTCTTCAATCACTTCGTAGTAATCGATACCGGACTGCTTGTCAGAAGTATTAAAAGAAATGAAATAGCGATTACCGAAAGCATTTGGTGTGCGCTCTAGCTTGATGCTAAATTCATTAGGAGGTATATCGTCATCAGCAATTTCTTCAGTCCACTCATTAATCTGCCGGTTACCAGCACGTTTGGAAAGGATAATTTCTGAGCCAAAAGTACGTAGCTCAGCATCAGTACCAAAACCATCATTAAGCAATACCCGAGTCTGCTCACCGTAAGTGATCTGAGCAACATCACCACTTTCCGGTGTTCCGATTCTCAAACCAGGAGAACTAAAGGCAATTTCTATGATGTTATTAGTCAGTCTAGGATCACCAATAATTCGTCCGCAATAACCATTAGGGATACCAGCTGCAAAAGTGATAGTACGGTTGGTTTTATCAATTTTTGGCTCCTCTAACCAAACAGAAAAAATTGAGTCACCACGAGAAGTGTCGATCGGGTCAATGTTGTCGGTATAGTTGATAGTGGCATCAATGGAGTTAATACACTCACCTTCGTCAGTATCTAAACGGAGGGCTAGTTTCATTACGTCAGCCCGATTCAACTCAGACTGACCAGGATCCATGTAAAGAGTAGCTGCTGACACAGAAAAAACCGGACAGAGACCTAACAAAAAAACTAAAGCGCCTAAGCGGGCTATTCTCATACACTAATTATAGCAACCCACCTAAGTAAATATTGTCGGTTATGTACATGCCCAGAGGACAAATAACAATACCCGACCCAGAAAGTTAATCTGTAGATAAATGCGAGGCGCGCAAGGAAATTATTGAGAGTTGTACTTGACTTAGAGTTGCTTATTTTTAGTGAAGTTCGAAGCTGATGATGTCATAAAAAACGAGTCGTACTCTATCGTACGGTGAGTTTTTTATGAAAAAAATCAGCAAAGAAATTTGCAAAAATAAGCAACTCTAAGGGAAACAAAAAAACCTTCTCGTGGTGGGAGATAGGT
Organism: uncultured Candidatus Saccharibacteria bacterium; assembly: GCA_964347215.1. Taxonomy (GTDB): domain Bacteria; phylum Patescibacteriota; class Minisyncoccia; order Phycocordibacterales; family UBA918; genus OLB19. Next base: position 769 of record CAYFXS010000007.1, on the reverse strand, counting down.
TTTTTTGTAGCTCCATTCTAGCTATATAGCTGCAATGATTTTAGAATTTTCTGTGCTCTAAACAGAAAGCTCTAGAAGGTTGGTGTAGCGATGTACGTTAGGATCGCTTCGTAGTCATCGGCTGCTTCTTGCAAAGCAGAGATTTCCACTTTATAACCAACTGTTGTTGTACCAACACCGACTCCCGCTCCGTTGGCTGGACCGTCGTTACTCATAACTACGATTGGTGAAGTTGAAGCCGTGACATATTCACTAGCTCCGAACTCATCTGCCGCAGCACGTGTTGTATCTGAGTCATCAGATGTTACACCCCAGTGACCATAAGTCTCAAGAGAACCTAAGGTACCAGCTGGTGAAACCCATGTAGTTGGCGTATTAGTAGCTGAACCATCAATGAAATCATCGATAGTAGCACCAGTAGCCGACTGGAAGGCTCCATCCGCCTGAACAGTTACAACGTAACCGTAAGTAGCGTTAGTACTAACCGTTAGTCTCTGAGCAGCTGTTGATGCAACAGTTGCTTCGAGTTTACCAAACGGAATTGTGGTTGTGGTCGTAAGACCGGTTGTGGTATCACCATTAACTGCTGAACCTGCTGCGAGACCACCGACACTGAAAGTGAAGATAGTATCAACAGTAGCAGTTACAGTTACAGTACTTAAGATAACTACACGAGCAGCACCAGTATCACTGGCACCAGCTGCAATGCTGATTTCATAAGACTGACTATCGCCAGCCGGTGTTGGATTCCGCATCTCATTACCAGCAG
>CAYFXS010000006.1:14389-28868 GCA_964347215.1 uncultured Candidatus Saccharibacteria bacterium | reverse complement strand
AGGTAAACCCAAATACCTAGCACGACTAGGATTAAACCAATACCAATAGTGATAACCAGTGGTCTTTTCACTCCCCTATTATAACCTGAGCTAAGTTGTAAATATGGCTTTATACAGAGCCGGTCTTAGTATTGGATTACCAAACTCTCCTCCACCCCTTGTAGTAATTGTTGCAGGTTTCGTACATGGAAATTTAGTAATGATTGTCCAGAAGCATCATTGAGGTTCAGGGTGATAAATTGCGGGTCAGTGTTTGGGTTGTCTACACGCCGACGATCAATTTCCCACTCAAGCAAAGAATCAGAATTTAAAATACTGCGACTCATATAATATGGCTCAGCTCTGAAGTTAGTTTCATTATTGGTGATCATGTACGGTGAGGTGGCAGCAATTTCAGAAGCGCCTCGGAGCGGATTTTCTTCATAGAAAAGTATTTCTGGTTCAGACATTTCAATCACAATGGACTTTCTGGCTACTACAACATTATTCAAAATAGCATCAACGGTAATTAACTGTTCTTTACCCATCCCCATTTCAATATCGGCTACAAATTTACCAGTGGCAGGGCCGCCAAATAAGACTTTATTATCATGCTTCCAGATATAAGTGTATTGGTGAGCGGCCGCATTGTTTATGGTGTTAGGTGTGGCGACAAATCTAACTGTGCTACCGATAGTTGGTAGTGGTCTACCTTGGTAAAAAGCTGGAGTGATGGTGTCTGCTTCAATAGTTAAATTTATTTCAGCCGGTACGATTGCGATAGTTTCGCTGATGATTTGGCCAGAAGCAAGTTCTAATTTTAATTCTACAGTTGTTCTTTCGCCGAGTCCTTTGGTTGTAAGTGTAATTTCTCTCTGATTACGACTGTTGGGTAACTCTTCCCCGTCTACGTACCAGTAAAAATTAGCTCCTACTGTATCAAAAGTATAGGCGTCTGCTGAAACCTTGGTTTCAGTAAGTGGTTGCGGGTAGTTTGGAATAGTTGTGAGGGTGAGATCTTGATTGAACTGACCCAAGTCTGTTAGCTGTGCTTCTGAGAAGGTTGGAAGACTGAAAAATAAAATTATTAAAAAAAGCTGTAGGTATTTCATACTTACTTATAGATTAGCATGCGCAGGCTAGAAAAAAATTCACTAGTTTGGATTACGGTTAACACAAACTACCCAAAAAACTAACCATGGCACCCATTGGGTGGGTAGGCTGAGGCCGTAACCTACAAAAGCCAACATAAATAAAGCTTGTTTTTTAGCAGCCTTCTCCCCATTCCACCACTTAAAACCGGTTAAGCTAAAACGTATTACGTAGATGAACATTAATGCCCAGAAGATAACAGTAATAAGTGCACTCATGGCCACAGTCATACCCATGAAAAGACCCATGGCTGGCGACATGTCTAGAACTTCAAGGATTCCACTAATTATGATGCCAACTGGGTTAATTCTAAACGGATCAACAATAGCCATAACTAAAAATACAGCTTGAGCCGACCAGAGTATGAGTTGGAAAATAGTGGCGTTTACCAGTAGTGGATAGTCAATCCAAAGGTTGTAAAATCCTTTCAACTTCTTCGCAATTTTAAGAGCTTTGTTAGTGGATCTGTTTGGTACGGTTACTTGTCCTATATTAGGGGCTGGTCGCCAGCCCATGCCGACTGGCTGGGGTGACATGGTCGGTCGAGCGCTACCCCTTCTGTTGTAAGCGGTTCGGTCTAAGCGTCTCTGTCTTTTTTGGTCTGTATAGTTTTGAGCGTATTTTTTTAAGTCTTCTTCGTTCTCTGATTTTTTAGATAATCCACCATCTATAACTTTTAGTTTTGGTTGGGGTCGTTCGTTTTCATTAGCAACTTTTCTGGTGACGGCGCCTTTGGCTAAATTTAAAGCTATTTTTTGCAGAGCCATGTTAACTAGTTGTTACTATTCCTCAATTCCTCACGAGCTTTTTGGATTTGCAGAATTTGCGATGGGTCAGATGTGATAATTTGATCCTCAGTGTATGAAGCTATCACTTTAATGGCTACATGCTTTAGTCCAGCAAAAAAGATTCCCTCCCCCACGGTTGATTCTAGCAGTAGAAACTTCTCTTCATCAGTTAGACGGAAAGTGCTTTGTAGATTATCGACAGCAGTTGGTGATTGCTTCATCAGCAGTTGCAGACTGGAGTTAGTGATCATTGGTTCTCCGTATGGTGAGCGTAGGAAATCGTCTACGTCTTGGGTGATGGTGGAAAGTCCTAAGTAATACTTACGACCACGTTTCGCGAGCATAAATAAGAAAGAAGCAGTATCTTCACTTTTCATCATCCACCAAGCTTCATCAATCACGAGTAGTCGTTTCTTAAGTCGACGACGGATAGCACTCCAGATGTGGTTGGTAATAATGTACATAGCGATGGTTTTCAATTCGTCTTCCATGTCTCGTAGTGAAAAAACCACAAATCGCTGGTTAATGTCCACGTTAGTTGGTTGGTTCATAAAACCAGACCAAGTGCCAGAGGTGTATTTTTGTAATCGAGAAATTAATGATGCGCTTCCCTCCATTCCGGCTAAAACCATTTCAAAGTCAGACAATAATGGTGGCTCAAGGTTGGTAAAGTCAGTATTGCCACTAATGTCTTTCAGTGCGTAAGTCTCATGAATAGCTTGGTCAACGATTGTTTCCTCTTCGGCTGAAAGACCACCAAGCATTAGTTTAAATAGACCAATCAGTTCAATAATGTGGGAACGTAGCACATCTTCGGGGTCTTCATCCTCTTGCGGGGCAGGCAGATCGAAAGGGTTGATGTGGTGATCGCTAGACAGTGAGATGTCGAAGAAGCGGCCGCCGGTAGCCTCGGCTAGGTATTCGTATTCCTTTTCCGGGTCGATCACAATCACTTCCGTGTCGAACATGAGTGATCGTAGAATTTCTAGTTTGGTTGTGTATGACTTTCCTGCCCCAGAGGTGGCAAAGGTTACTGAGTTGTAGTTGGTTAGCTGGAAGCGGTCAAATAGTACCAAGCTGGAGTTATGCCGGTTGATACCATAAAGAATCCCAGTGTCAGAAGTCAGGTCGAAAGACGCAAATGGAAAGAAGCTTGATAGTGGTGAAGAATTGAATTTATTGTGCACCAAAAGTTGGTCGTCACAAAATGGCAGTGTGCTCAAAGCCCCTTGTTCCTGCTGGAATAGCGCTGGTTTAAGGTAAATTAGACGTGAATCCAGGAGACCTTTGATTTCGTTTTCTGTTTTATCAAGAACTGCCTCACTTTCACCGTAGATGGTGATGTATAAACCAACGTTAAATAACTTCTCTTCTGCTTGTTGTAGCTTGTCACGTAGATCTTCAAGATTGCGATAAGCTGCTTCTAGTTGCGGGTCGCGCACCATTCCCTTCTCAGCTCGCATATTGATCTGGCTCTGCACCTCAGCTACTTTCTTCTGGAATTTCTTAAGAGTTTCAGCTGTATCGATCGGGTGGATAACAATTGAAATGTCCATTTCCTTCTCTAGGTTGAGAATTGGTTCCATCCAACCCTCACGCAGGTAGCGTGGGTAGGAAACAGCAAAGAAGGTGCGAGCAAAAGTGCCGCTAATGTTGATATTGCGAGCGGTTACTTTAATGCCAGAAGGAGCAATGATGTCTTCCAGTGTCATTAGAGCATCGTCCGGCAGGCTTACCTGACCCTCAGGAATTGCTTCAGCTGATTTATTTGGTTTTAGGTTATCTAAAAGTCCCATGATAATTATATTTTTGGTGCTGTACCGCTAATGTCTGATGGGTTAAAGATGTGATAGTACAATTCAACTAATTCTTCGCTTTGTAGGGCTACGGTACGTACACCAATACGAGCCAGTCCTTGCTCTACTAGAGACATACGCTGTTCAATCTGCGTGCGGTGTTCTTGAAATTTTCCTTCTTCGATTTCCAAGTTTTTCTTACCTGTAATCAATGAGCTGAGGCCGGCTTTAAGATTGATTTCAGTTGGGGTATACGGCACCACAATAAAGAAATTTTTACTCATGATTTCTGCTTCAGCAGTAAAAGTCCGGATAAATTCCATGTATTCACGTAGCTGGATTTTCATCAGATCGTTTTCTTGCACCGCTTCTCTTTCAGCTAGTTGTTGCAGATAGGGATTGATGTCTAGACGTCTTGATTGAACATAAAACTGCAGAGAGAAATCAACAGTGTTTAAGAAAGATTGAAACTGAGACAAAATAGCCTCTTGTTCATCCATCGACTTCAGAGAAAAGTTAATCGATGAAGCCAGCATGATACCTAGCATACGGCCGTCTTTTAAAATAACCACGTTATCTTTAACGTCACGGACAGGTACAAAATCTTGGGTTCTAGCGCTGTTTACTGGGCTCATATATCTTTTTGCATGGCGTTAAGTTCAAGTTTACGAGAGAGTGAGTTGATACCACTTCCCATGTTGTCTTTGCTGAACGTTTGCTTACTTTCCGGTGTTAATGGTGTGTTGCGGTACACAACATTGTTTTTTCTTTTCCAATGGTAAACCTTACTGCTGTTAGCGAAACGAAAGATTGACTCCAAAAAAACTGAAAAAGGTCGGTTGTTTACTGGGTAGAAAGCTAAAGCAAAAGCCATGCCACCAATCGGTAGACCGATCAAAGCAAACAGGAAGATTGGTAAAGTTAAAAACGTTACTACCGCGATCCCTACTCCGCCAGCTAAATAGACAAATTGCCGCCAAGTTAATGGGCCAACAATTTTATCTTCTACCTCAATAAACTGCGGTACCTCAAAACGCATTACTTATATTATATAAGAAAGATCCCGCTTCACTGATAGTGAAGCGGGATAAGTCTCTCTATTGGTTATTGTTATTGAAGCTTGTGGCATCTGGTGACTTCAATGGAGAGTTAATGGGTACTCGCACTGAACCGTCCTCTTCAATTTTTGGTTGGTTTGCTTGATTTGGTGGTGCGGGCTGGGTCTGGGCTGTGGCTGGCGGAGTATTTTGAGCAGGGGGTTGTGCCGCCGGTGTTGGTGGTGCTATTGTTTCTGTTGCTTGAGTAGTTTCTGGTTGTGTAGGTACGGGAATGCTGGTTGGAGGCGTGTCACTTAGAACACTCGCTTGCTCGCTTTGTACTACTGGCTCTTCTTCCGGTAGAGGATTTTGTTCACGGTAAGCACCGTAGCCATGGACGCGGTTCATGTCTGTATTCATGGTGCGAACTGGCTGTATATCATCTTCCCTCTCTGACTCAATCACCTCTTCTTTTTCTGTGACCACTTGGTTGGCTTTAGCCTCAGCAAAAGTTTGCGACAATTTTTCTAAGTCTTCTTTCGTAATGCTGCGATCACCATCAGCTTCTTTTTCAATTACTGGTGACAGAAAGTCCAGTAAGTCAGAAGTCAGGCGTTGCGCTTCGTCAGCACTCATATCTAGTTCTGATTGAAATAGTCTAGGTAACTCAGTTGTGCGATGAAAACCAAGGATTGTGTCGCCCACTATTTCTACGTACCTACCTATATTTGAAATATGATACTTTTTAGTCAAATTTTCGTTGAGGTCTATTTGTTCATCTCCAGTATAAAGTTCCTCAATAATTGGGGGTAATTTCTCTTTAATTATTCTTCTTTGTGTATTGCTGATCATATTTTATAAACCAAATGACCTTCCGTCGCTACTGAATCTAAACCATCTGTCGATTGCTGTTAATCTAGGGTCTGCTGCGCCTGCTGCGTTCATGTTGTTTATTTCAGTTTCAAGTACAGGTCTAATATTTGTGGCGGCACTATCTTTTTTGACTTGTTTAATTTTAGAGGCAGATAATTGTTTGGTGAAGTTATTGTCTCCAAATGCATCGTCAGGTAGTTTTGTAATATCCTTTTTATTTAAGTAGGTGTGATCAAGAGTTTGACCCGATGGTGTTGTAATTTGTCCCCCGTTAGCTAACTTAATGAGAGCATCCTTACGTTTTGTCTTGAGTTGATCTTTATATGCGTCATCAATCTTTAGTTTATCAATCTTATCTTCTTCAAGTTGAACAGCGTATCCTTCGTCTAACAATTTTGTGACGCCAATAGCACCAAGTTCGTCCAGGTTTGCTTTATCCACTTCTTTACTGCCAGCACTTCCATGTTGTGTGGTGAATTGACTGCCAAGCAGACTTCCTTTTGATTCATTGATTTTAGTTACGTAATCGTCACCGATATTTTCGTCCTTGGCTAAGTTGCTGATTTTATCAGCTGAAAGATATTGAGCATTTGTAATTAATAAGTCTTTATCTTTACTTTTAGCAATGTCAGATAATTGTGGGCCGGTAGCATCTGAAAGAACCTCCCTCTTTTTCTCTTCGGTCCCATTCTTAAGTGTGTTAATAATATTTTCCACTTTGGTTTCTCTAGCAATTTTACGCTTAAATTCATCTTCAGCCTTTTTGGTTGCTGCTCGACCAGCTCCACCAATGCCAGCATTTTCAACGCCGCTGATGCCGCGCCGAACGTCAGTACCTATGTTTGGTGTCGCCACCCCAGCTGTAGCTAAATGTATACCTGCTCTACGAGTCTTGGCCCATTTTCCAGTATTTTTCTTAGCATCTTCGTCCATGTAGCGAGCAAATCTGTCGTGGGCTTTACCTACTTTGCTGGCGCCCCACCCCACAGTGTTTCGGTAAGCCATACCCTGTAGACCACCCTTAATTTTGTTCATAAAAGTCAGGGCGCTGTCAGAACCGGCAATACTCATTTTTTGTGCCAGGATGGCTGCAGCGTACATTACGCCAATACCAAAACAGAAAATCATAATGATGTAGGCTGGTCCCCCGCCCCCTCCAGCTACTGGTATATAATCAGTTGAAAGTATAGTACCTAGGGTGCCATCAATCGGAGCAACGCTACGGAAGCGTTCAAACATGATGAAGCCTAAGTAGAGAGTAAAAAGATAAGCTGGGGCAAAGAATGAGTAGCGCAAGAAGCCGCTCCACCATTGCTTAGAATACTGGCTGAAGTGTGGCAGTACCCAACCAAGGAACATGATTGGTGATAGAACCATGTAGTAAACTAAGGCAATGAAACGAGCTAGTATCATAAAAGCACCAATACCAAAGGTAGCAGCAGCAATTAGCAAGAATAAGGCTGAGACAAAGCTGTAGACAATACCAATTGTGAAAGACATTTCTTTTAAGATGTCCCAACTGCTAGTGAGACTCAAAACACCTAGTAGATTCATAAAGGCACCTGACACGCCGTAGTATCCTAAGTCGCCCCATCCGTCAGTGGCACTTACTCCTCCGTACTTAGCAAAGAGATTGAAGATCTGTACAGCCACAACGTTGCTAACATCGATGATAGCTTTGGTGATAAAGAGGCTGAAGTTGACTAGGAGACCAGCACCAACTAACCGAATGAGTGAGCGACGCACACCTGAATCTTCAGCGTGCAGGATAGTTTGAATACCGATGAAGATCAGTCCAAAAATGAAGGCGATGTTCATAGCGTCGCGGATCACCTGCCAGAGACTGTTTACCGCCAAGCCGATACCAGTTTGGTTATTGATTAGTCGGCTCATGTCGACGATGAATAGGTCAATTGATAAGTTGAATAAAATACCAGTCATCCAAACCAACACACCAGGAATGGCGGTTAATAAGGTGTAAAACGCCTGCAGAATCAGGGTTTCAAAAAAGTTTAGGATGTCAGTGATTATATTGGCATGTGCTAAAGAGGTGGTGCTTAGAAAAAAGCCGATTGCTAACAGTAAAACCAAACCAGCACTTAAGGCTAGTGATTTATGTTGTTTTACCTCCTTAACTTTCATCATGTTTAATCGTCGTTTTGTTGTTCACACTGTCTTTCTGCGTCGGCAATGTCGTCTTCGAGCTCTTCTATGTCTAGAGCCAGCGTGTATTCTAGATAGAGCTCTGCGTCAGTTACATCAACTTGATCTACTACCCTGCCTTCAGCTTTTAGTCGCTGGTATTCTTCCAAAACTACCTGTTGGTCAGCTGCGTTGGTTGAATTATTGAACAGTTCCTCCATGGTCAAAAGAATCTCGAGAGCGGTTTCTGCAATAGCAATGTCGTTAAGAGCTTCTTGTCGGTCCATTGTTAGGCTGCTTGGGAAGTTAAAGCCAATGTTACAACCTTGATCACTTAATGAAGATTTACTGTTGTTGTAGTTGCTCTCAGCGGCGTTGATGCGACCGACAATTTCATACTTCAGTTCAATGAAACGTTCGGTGTCGGCAATGGATTGACCAATTGGTGAGGCGGCACCAACGTATGTGGTGTCGATTGATGTATTGATGTCATCTTGCTCGTGAGCATCTAGGATGCTAGATGTGCCATTGCTACCGTCCCAATCGTAGTTGGTATAACTTGAATTACCTCCCAACCCTAGAAGTCCGTAAGCACCTGTGAAGACTTGTTTCATTATCTGAGAAATTAAAGCGTTGAAGACTTCGTTAATTTCATCAGCTTCAATCAAAACTTCCTGTTCGGCCCCAAGGGCGTCGTTAAGGATTTCAGCAATGGTGGATCCAGGTGTGCCAATTAGACAATTTTCTTCTGTACCAGCCTGTTTCTCCGCTACGTCACAAGTGGTGATGTTGAGCATGTTTTTGTTGACTTCACGCTTGGCAATCTCTTCCCCTTGGGCGTTGATAATGCGGGCGTAGCCTTCCATACGAGCTCCTAGATAAGCTTGCATCGGGTTACTTTCTTCACTAATGGTGAGCTCTAGGAAGCCTGGCCATCCACCCTGATCAAAAGCACCAGACATAAATCCTTCTACGTTGTCAGTCACTTGTGAGAGGGTACATTGCGGCTGATAGCTACCCTCTCGACCTTGGCTGTAAGTAGTGGCTAAGGCTATTTTTACATCGAGCTGGAATGGACTACAGAGGAAATTTAAATCTTCATTTTTATAAATCATTTCCCCGATGGTTTCATCAGCTACATCAAGTAGGAAGCTTTTCATGTCGGTAATAAACAGTGGTGCTCCTTTAAAACCAGAATTAATCCAAACAATTATGCTGCGTACCATAGCTCTTAAGAAGACTTTGGCCGCCATGTTAAATAGACCGTCCCAGAAAGTTTCCTTAAGGTTTAGGTTGGTGATTCCAATTGAGGTTAAGAATGTATTGACGGTAGTAAGGGTGGATTCCACCATGGTTTTGATACCGGTAGCTGATCTATCCCCGACGACAGTCACTATCTGTCCCAGTCCCCCAGCCTCGGCCTTTTGGGGTGGGTAGAAGAAGTAGTTTATTGGCACCAACAGAATCATCATTAAGAAAACAATCAGTGATTGCTTTAGGTATGGAAGGGGATTTAATTTAGATAGATTAAACATACTATTTCCTATTGAACAATAAAGTGATAAGCCGGATCTTCTTCAGTAAAAGTTATGCCAGCTAATAACATTTTCTTTTGCAGGTTAAGTGATACTACGTATAGAGAAGCAGCGTCTTCTTGGTAGCGCTTCAGGCGTACAACTGTCATAGCCGGATCGGTAAAACCATCTTTCATACCCAAAATATCCTGGTAAACAGCGTTGTATACATTTACGAGATCTAGGTGCTCCTTGGTGTATTCGCTCGGTACTGTTAACGCCAGTGAGCGGTCGATCATGTCTTTGTAGCCGTCAGCGATAACGTCTAACTCACTAAGCATGTTAGGGTCATTTAAGGTGTAAGCTTGGTGTAGAACCTGAACTTCATTAAGGGCGTCAATTGGTACTGAGTTCTGTAATACAATTTCAGCAAGTTTATTACCGTAGTTTTTAACTGCTAATGAGGTGTTGTTCTGGTCTATTGTCAGGTCTGCTTCTGAATATAAAGTATCCAAAGCCATGTTGGATAATTGCTTAGTGGCCTGACTAGCTAATTCCTCCGGAGTTGAACCAAATTCACCGTATTGCTGGGTCAGCATCATGTCCTGGAAGAATTCAATAGAAAATTCATCAGTAGTGGTTTCAGGTTCATAACTTTCATCACCTTCGGCTAAGTTGATCGGCTCAGTTCTTTGCAGAGCTTCTTGCCAGTCGGGCATACCGTCGTTGTCACTGTCAGTAACGGTGATGCGAGCGCGAGGGGCGTTATCTTTAACTACAGTTATATTATTTTCGGACTCATCGACAATTGGGGTAGCTTCTTTTTGATTTTTGACATACCAAGCAGCGGTAACCAAAATGGCTCCAATTAAAAATGCCCCCAGGATTTTGTTACGAGCAGAATCCATACCGTAGTTACAGTATATCAGTTAGGAAGTCTATCTTTGCTCGATGTATAGAAAGCTGTGGTTAACTGCTAGTTATAAAGGAATAAGTTGTGGATAGGTTATGGATTATCGGTGGAAAACAATAAATTTGCTAGTTCCAACCATTTGTCCAAGGGTACATCTTCAGCCCGTATAGTCTCATTGATTTCTAGTGTGGAAAAAATGTGTACAAGTTTATCTCGGGGGTATTCTTTGGCTAAATTACCCAGTAATTGCTTACGTTTTTGACCAAAACCAAGGTGTAGTAACTTAAAGAAATCAGCTTCATTAAAATTGTTGAAGTGATCCCTGTTTATGTCATAAATAGCTACTATACCTGAGTCGACCTTGGGCGGGGGTACGAAGTGCCCCCGTCCCACGCTCTTAATAAACTTTCCTGTTCCATAAACCTGTACTGATAAAGACAGCAATGACTCCTTCTCCCCTTTGGCTAGGCTGCTAGTGGCCCGCTTGGCCACTTCTTTTTGCACTAAAAAAACTAAGTCTGATGGTTGAATAGATGCTTCGAGCAAGTTGCGAAAGAGAAAGCCTGATAAGTAATAAGGAATATTGGCAATTACCTTGTATTGATGGTCTTTAAGTTCTGGAATTTGCGCAAGATCAAGCTCGCGGACGTCGGTGTGTTTAACGATGAGTTGACCGGAGGTCAACTCATCGTTAAAAGTCTGTTCTAACTCAGCAATGGCTCGCGCATCAGCCTCTAGAGCTATCACTTTTACGCCTCTGTCTAAGATTTCTTTTGTGAGAATACCAGTACCAGGGCCGATTTCTAATACAATCTCCCCTTTTGTTAGGTTGGCAGCGTCACACATCCATTTTGGCACCACATCACTGGTTAAAAAATGCTGACCTAGACTTTTTTTGTGGGCGAATTTGTCACTCATCGAGCCTACCTTAGCACAAGGTTAGTCTAAAAAGATAGTCCGTTCATAGCCAGAACTACCGCTATCACGGTTATCACCCCCTTCTATATAAGAGTCATCAATGTCAGATATAAATGAAGACGGAGTGTTCACTTTTTGACTACCAAAAATTGTTCGCATGTGAGCGTAAGTTAAAAACAGCTTTTTCTCGGCTCGGGTTAGTGCTACATAGAATAGCCGTCTCTCTTCTTCGTGGTCGACTCCTTTACTATCGAGACGTTCGTGCGGGAACAGTCCTTCTTCTAGTCCAGTGATAAAAACATAAGGAAATTCAAGGCCTTTTGCGGCGTGAACAGTCATCAGTCGAACGGCGTCTTTCTCTTCTTTGCTTTGTAGTTCGTCTTGATCGCTTTGCAAAGCAGCGTTATCAAGCAGTGCTTCTACAGCTTCTTCTGGTCCTAATTCGTCGTAGCGAGTGGCTAAAGTAACTAATTCTTGCAAGTTTTCTAGGCGGGATAGGTCCTCCTCGGTGCCATTTTTCTTAAATTCAGCTTCTAAACCGGTGCGTTTCATGATGAATTTCAGAGTTTTTGAAATGTTTTCAGTGCGGGCATGATCAGCAATATCCATCATAATCTGGTCAAAACGTTGTACTTTTTCCAAAGTGGCCCCTTTTAGTTCATCACGCTTCCCTTCTAGTAACTTCAATAGTGTGACTTTACCGATGCCACGAGTGGGGGTATTCACAACTCGTGATAAGTCAGCTGTACTTTCTGGATTAAGAGCTAATCTTAGGTATGAAAGGACATCTTTCACCTCTTTTCGTTCGAAGAATTTAGTTCCTAACAGCTGGTAAGGTACCTCAAAGTTCAAAAAAGCTTCTTCTAAAGCGCGTGACTGGAAGTTGGTACGGTAAAGAATAGCAATATCTGATGGTCTGGCACCATCAGCTAGTAGGCTTTTGATGGTCATCACAATGTATTCAGCTTCATCGGACCCTGTCATGGCTGGGAAAACAGTGATTAGCTCCCCTTCAGCGTTGTTAGTGAAGACTGTTTTCTCCACTCGGTTAACGTTCTTTTTAATGATGTCATTACTGGCAGCGATGATAGTTTGGGTTGAGCGATAGTTTTCTTCTAAAAAGACAGTTTCACAATTGGGAAAATTCTTCTCAAATTGCAACACATTTTTAATGTCTGCCCCGCGCCATGAATAGATGTTTTGGTCCACATCCCCTACTACGCATAGATTTTGTTTCTCTCCAGCTAGTAGTTTTACTACTTCAAATTGCACTTTGTTGGTATCTTGGTACTCATCAACGTGGATATACTGGTAGCGGTTTTGCAATTTACATAGTACTTCAGGGTTATTTTTCAGTAAATTCAGTGTTTTGACTAAAAGATCATCAAAATCTAAAGCCTGGTCAGCTTTTAGTATGTCGTTATAGTGACCCCAAACCTCAGAGGCTACCTTTTCTGGGTATGAAGAGGCGCTTTCTAAGTATTCAGCTTGCGATAATGCGTCACCTTTAGCTCGAGAAATCATCGAGAGCATATTGCGTGGTTCAAATTGTTTAGGGCTGTAACCAGCCTTCTCTAAGGCTTTTTTAATTGCTTTGTTACTGTCGCTGCGGTCGTAAATAGTGAAATGACGCGGCAAATTAAGAGTACTGTGAAATTCGCGTAATAATCGCACACCTAAAGAGTGAAAAGTGGTAACAGTAGGTGTGGAGTCTAGGCCAGCTCGAGCACTTGGTGAATATTCTTGGATAAGTCCGATAACTCGCTCGCGCATTTCGGTAGCTGCTTTGTTGGTAAAAGTTACAGCTAAAATGTTGTTAGGTGCTACACCTTTAAGAATTAATTCCACGATGCGATGAGTGATCACACGAGTCTTTCCAGAGCCAGCTCCAGCTAATACCATTAAGGAACCTTCAGTTTTTTCGACTGCTTGTTTCTGCGGTTCGTTGAGACTGGCTTTGTGATCAATTTCCATAGTGCGGTACATGCTAACTCATACGTCACAGTTTTACCATTAATAACATTAAATAGTATTTTTATTGTTAGTCAATAGTAAAAAAAGCCTTATTATACAAAGTTAAATCGTTAAAAAATCAGTACAGTTGAAAAGTGAAATACGTCAATTGACCATCACAATCGTTCTAGTATGATGTGTCAATCAAAAAGAGCGGGATGCTCTTTTGTTACGAAAAAGCAATACTGTTTACGGATGCAAAACTGCGGTGAGACCATAAATTACAGCCTATAAAACAGACTGAACAAGACGCCGAACCTTCAAGTATTAAGCACGAGTCAGCTCGTGCGGATCGGTCCCCATATCTTACCTTTAACAGACTAAGCGCAGCATTTCTAGTTGAGGCGATAGTCGTACTTCTGATTTTAGTGGTACCAATGTCAGTGCACGCTGGCTTTTTCTCTGTGCTAGTTAACGTGTTTCAAGATGATGAGCAGCCAGTTGTTAGTGAATCAGTTGATTACTCAGCGGTTAATACCCCCCTCCTAAGTTCTTCTCTTAACCCAGATGTCGATGCTGTAGGTGGTGGTGATGTCTACGTAGAAGGTGGAGCCTTGATGGCTACTGGCCCAGTTGGTGAAGATGAGATTGCCACTTCTCCTTATCGTAGTGGTGAGATCAGTGTTTATGTAGTGGAAGAGGGTGATACCCTTTCACAAATTGCTGAGATGTATGGCGTTACTAGTAATACTATCCGTTGGGCCAATAATCTAATTGGTGCTATTCAGCCTGGAGACACCTTAGTTATTTTGCCAATTGTGGGTGTTAAGCATGAGGTGGAAAAAGGTGAAACACTTGGTTCAATCGTTAAAAAATATGACGGTGACATGGATGAAGTGCTTGATTATAACGGATTAACTTCTGACGCAGAAATAGCGGTGGGTGATACAGTGATTATCCCAGATGGAGTGATGGCTTCTCCAAAATATGCAGCTGTTTCACCAACTAAGTCTTCTGGTGGTTACTCAGCTAATTTTGTTCATCCAGCGCCAGGTTCAATTAAGACCCAAGGTATCCATGGTTACAACGGTATCGACTTCGGTGGCGCTCACGGTTCAAACATCCGAGCAGCCGCTTCGGGTGAAGTGATTGTGTCGAAGAGCGGGGGTTGGAATGGTGGTTATGGTAGTTATATTGTGATTCGACATAATGATGGAACACAAACCTTGTATGCTCACTTGAGTCAGAATTATGTTGGAGTAGGTGCATGGGTAGGTACGGGTCAGTCTATTGGTGCTATGGGTAATACTGGTCGTTCGACAGGGTCTCACCTACACTTCGAAGTTAGAGGCGCGAGGAATCCATTCTAATTTCTGCACATTTCTTTGTCAGGCTGTCAAAAATAAAAGTTCAC
>CAYFXS010000006.1:5706-14289 GCA_964347215.1 uncultured Candidatus Saccharibacteria bacterium | reverse complement strand
ATCCATTCTAATTTCTGCACATTTCTTTGTCAGGCTGTCAAAAATAAAAGTTCACCGTACGTTATGTACGGTTCTTTTTATTTTTGTTGCCTTCCTCGAACTGTACTAGAAATTAAAAGGATATCAAGAATAATGTTAAAGAGATTCACTTTGGGTAGTTGGAATTATTATTTAAGCATCTCGCGCCGCACTTCAAAATGAACTCCTGCTACCTAGTAATCCATTCTAATTTTATAATTAGAATCAGGTTTGGTGACAGTGCAGAAAAACGGCGAGGCCTTTGGCCTCGCCGTTTTTCTTTTTATCAGTAGTTTAAGGTGTCAACTAAATTATTATCACTGTCTCGCAGCTCGATAGTTTCGTTGCTGCTGAGCCAGAGTTCTCCATTTTCTTCTAGGTAGATACGCCATACTCCGTGATCAAAGTAGTTTGCATCTTCGTCGTGTTTGGCAACACAGCCACGATAATCAAGTACATCTTCAATAAAGTTTTCACAACTGTTCCGCAGGCTGGCTTGGCGCAAGTCATCTTCGTCAGCAATTTCACAACGACTGAGATCATTTACAAACTCGTTACAGTTGCTGTTGCTGCTGTTAGTGCCGCCAAATCGTAATAATTCATCACCAGGTAATGGACACTGTTTGGTTAATGACGGAGAAAAATCAGCTTCGTGGTTTAAGTAGCCAGTGCAGATGTTTTCTCGGAACGAAACCTTTAATGGTGTGTCGCCTGTTATCAGGTAAGCTACTTCCCCAGGATAAAGAAGAATGTCTTCTTCGTGTCGATCATCATCGTCTCTTAGGTAACGGTTACCTTCAGGAATACTAGCTGATTTATTGGTGATGGTACTGAGTACTTCCCAGTTAGTGATATTTATTGCTCCTAGGTTTTCTTTGCTGGCTGTTAGAGTGATATATTCCCGATCGGGATCTGACTCTTTTGCTTTACCGGTCTTTAAAGTAGCTGTACCAGCGGCAGTGACCACTATTTTCTCATCAGCAGTGTCAACATAAGATTGTAGGTCTTTGGTTAAGGATAACAAGCCGTCACGAATACTGGCGGTTTGTCCATCAATACTGTTAGCTTTATTTTCTTGAGTTGGTGTAGTGGCTGTATCGGTATTTGTTTTCTCTGCAACTTCTTCTGTGTCAGCTACTTCTTTACCGGGAAGCCAGCTTAGTACTCGCTCCTTAAAAGTTGCTGGTGTACTGGTGCTAGTTTCTTCTACTTTCTCTGACGCTACAAATAGCTGGCCGTCGTTTTGATAGTAAATTCCAAGGCCAATAATCGCCAAAATAATCAGTAATAAAAATTCTGTCCGCATTAATTGCACTATACTCCTCTAAGGTTCTTTGTCCAGCGTTTTATAGCTTCACTCGGTATTGCAGGGCTTCGTAGAGGTGAGCTGGTTCGATGTCGTCTGTTTGTTCTAAGTCAGCGATGGTGCGCGCTACCTTTAATAGTCGGTGGTATGAACGAGGTGAGAGGTTTAGTTTTTGAGCAGAAGTTTTTAGAATTTGTTCCACCTCGTCAGTTAGTTTGATGGTGGATTCAATATCACGGGCTGACATGGCTGAGTTGGTGTTGATGCCACGACCTGACAAGCGAGCGAGCATACGCTCGCGCGCCGCCAGTATTTGTCCCCTGGCTTCTTCTGTTTCTCCTTCTTGGTTGTTTGAGTTAGTTAAAGTTTCGTAGTCTACATGAGGCACTTCCAGCCAGAGGTCTATACGATCTAATATTGGACCAGAGATTTTTCCTTTGTATGTTTCCATCATAGCAGCAGCGTAGTCAGTGGTGCCGTCCTCATTGCCTCGGTATGGATTCATGGCAGCGACCAAAACAAAGTCAGCTGGAAAAAATGCATTACCTTGAACGCGTGAGATAGACACCACTCTGTCTTCTAGCGGTTGACGTAGAGCATCAATAGAGCGTCGTTCAAATTCAGGAAACTCATCAACAATAAGTGTCACTCAATTAAAATGCGTCAGAAAAAGATTTTGCCCCAAGTAGTTTTTTAATGTTTGTATACCTAGCACCTTGTGGTCCAGCCACGCCTTGTTCTAGCTTTAATGGAGTCTCAAGTTTTTTTGCTGGACCTGCAAAATTAACCTTGTATTTATTGTTTTCTCCGTAGGGTTCAATACTATCTACTTCTGCGTAGTATGTGATTGCCGATATTGGTGATGTTTGATAACCAGCAATATATTTAATCTTGTCTAACATTCCACCAGCAATACGAATTGCGTACCAGGCATTCTCACCTAAGAATACTTCGTCAAATCCATCTTTTTCAGCAGGTACTACTATAGTGTTCCTTTCTTGGTTGTCCGACACTTCTGTACCTCTGGCGACAACCTCAGCCTCTTCAAACGCACTGATTCCCACAATCGGTAAAGTCTGCAATATCTCAGATAAGAAAACTTGCATTTCAGCTTTTTCTGGTTCGGAAATGGTTGGTTCGCTTGGACTATTTCCATTCTCTACATGACTTCTTTTAGTCTCAAGCACACGTTTAACAAGTGCGAATTCTAACCATTTAGCGTGTGTGGAGTTAATTTTATTGTCAGAAACAAATATTACCGCCTTATCCCAAAAGTCCTTTCCTTTCTGGTGCTGGTCAATTCTATTTTTTACAACATCAGCCTGTCCAACATAAACAGTTGGTAATTCATCATCAGATTCTGTGTAACCAGTGAGAATATAAACACCAGCACCACCTAATTCAGATCGTGATTTTATCTGCTCCCATTTATTTCTTGGAAATACGAAAAAACGTGACGGGGAACTTTGTCTGTCAATTATTCGTAATCCATCAGGGTCTCCATCTGGTACGAAAATACGAATTGTAAAAGGGTTTGCCATGTTGTCAGTCTAATAAATACCAATAAAAATCACAATACTAAGCACAATCTGTAGGACAACTGTTAGGAAAGTTGTCCCACTATTCAGTAAGAATTGTTAAAAAACGGTTAGTTTTTCCTCTTTTTTAATCAAATCGTAAGAAACGATGTGGTTTTCTGCTGTTTCTTTATAGGGTGCTTGATGATGAGTGTATTTAACAATCTCATCAGTACGAGCATTTTTCCACTTGTTCCAGATGTCATTTATAAGTCTGTTATCGTAAGGAGAGAGTAGCTTTAACTCTTGTCTTGAAGAAACAACGGTGTCAGATATAGAATACATGTATCTACCGTCTGCTCTTTTTGTAGGCACTACTTCGATAAGAGACTCGTCTTCAAGTTCTTGGATGATTCTAAAATATTCATCAGGCACAGGTCCGAACTCAATCCTCCTATACTCAAGACCACTAATGCTTTCGTCTTTGAAATAGTACTTCGCAAAGTCTGCAAAATATAGAAGTTTTGCTAATTTAGTTTTCTTAATACTTTTCTTTGATTCACGAGCCTTACGGAGGAACGCAAAAATCATCTCTTCAAATTTTCGTTCCGCATATTCACCTCCTCGTAGAAGTTCCTCAAGTGTAATATCAAAAAACCTCGCAATACTTTTAGCTTCTTCAAGGGTCAACTGTTTGGTACCCTTTTCGATAGCTATGTAAGTAGGGCGAGAGACCTCAATTGCCTTAGCTACCTCCTCTTGCGAACAATCTTTGCGTTTCCGCAAATCGCGAATGAAGGAACCATACTTGTTTAACATACATATATATTATCAGAAATATAGTATATGACAATGATTCTTTACTCACATGTCGAGAAATTTGACATTTGAAATTGGGTTGCTATCATAAACGAAGAAGAGGACTCCACCGCTTAAAGTAAGAGTCCCCTTCCGGTCACAGATATTGGAATCTGCTCTCCATAGAATATATAAAAGAGTTAACGATTTCAAGGCTGGCCATTATTAAATAAGTTTTTTGGCCTATGTCCAAACAATCTAAAACGTTCCTTGTCGGTCGGAACGCAAAAACCGGCGAACTTACTACTGTTGCTAAAGCACGACGTCTCCCTAACACGCACATCGTTGAACGAATGCCTAAAAAGGGTCACGGTGACACCAAATAATGCCTATGCGATATTACGTTAATACAAACGCTCAGGCGAATGGTGACCACGAGGTTCACCGTACAGGTTGTTCTTACTTTCCAGATACTGAAAATGCTCTTTATCTTGGATCGTTCGACCATTGTGCTTTGGCAGTAGCAGAAGCACGACGTCATTACCGTCAGTCAAATGGTTGTTACTATTGCAGTAACGCCTGTCATACTCAGTAGTAATTTTGAAGATATCCGCTGTCGTCTTAGTGCGACAGTGGTTTTCTTCTCCGAATCATCATGGAATTTCTACTGAGAATATTGGCTGTGCCAATAGTAATAATCTGGCTGTCCTACCAAGGTTTTAAATGGTTACTTAAAACTTTGTTTGTACAAACAAGAAATAAAGTCATCAACATAATTAGCTCTTTTCTTGCACTAGGTATGGCTGGTTGGATTCTGTCTTTACTACTTAGCCAGTGATGACTGCTTACTTGGTTTATACATTTCAGGCACACTCTTGAAGATTTGTAGCCTACGTTCTTTCTCTGAAAGAATTTTTACATTTAGCACAAGTCGCATGTGTTTACCCTCTGTTACGCTAGCTGGTGCTGAGGTTGGAATTTTTGTATTAACCGGAAATTTGAAAGCGACTTCGGCATAACTCTTTTTGTGATAAAGGGTTATCTTCTCAACAAAGAGACGCAGGATATATTGTTGTTCCTCGTATGATAAATTGTTTAGTTTAGCTTTCAACTTACTGTATAAGGATTTAATAATCTCGTCCCGGTCTTTTTGTTCAGTCTTCTTAAGTAGCATTTGTGACAACTTTTGTTTCTGAATGGTTAAGTCTTTTTTGTCCTTACGCACCTGTTTCATCCGTGTAGTGTAATCATTTTTATCCATCTGGGCTTCAATATATACCTCCTGAATCCTTTCTTTTTTCGTTTCCAGTGCCGCGAACTGTTTTTCTAACTGAGCTAGCTCTTTCTTTACTTTAGTTTCATTACTGGTTTTGAAAGTATAATCTTCTAGTTTAGGGATGACGTTTTTAGGGTCGCTTAGTATTGCAAGTAAAGTGTCCCAAATAGGCATAAGTCTACTCTCAGCACACTGTCCCTCAGGATTACTGGACTCATAATCAGTACCCATCCTCTCCAAAGATGAAATGTATACATGGTAATACTTTCCAATATATGGAGTGACCTTGTCTTTCTTAGGAGTTTGGTAGCCACTTTGTAGTTTTTTGCCAGAGTACCCTGAATATAGTAGCTGAGCAAAAAGATAAGTACGCTTTTCATTACGCTTTTGAAACTTTCGATTGTCCTGTAGTTGCTGGAGTGATTTTTCAAATAGTTCTTGGCTAATAATCCCAGGGCCAGTCATAGGAATGTGATCTTCTTGTGGTCGTTGATGTTTATCGTCAAGTACCGCGTCGAGATACTTAAAAGGTCGCTTGTACTTATTAAAGTAAAACTGACCAGTGTAGACCTCATTTACTAAAATTCGATTTATTGTTCGTTTGTGCCATTTCCCACCAACACGGTTCTTGCCTTTAGCATTTTTATGTTTTGGTGTAGGCAGGTTTTGTTCAATTCCAGACTGCGCTCCCGCTTCACCACTTCAGCTTCCTCCTCGTGTTTAATAAGTTTCTTCGTTTCTTCATCAACCCTATATCCATACGGTGGTACACCCGTTACCCATTTACCCTCTCTAGCACATTTGAGTCTTCCTCTCAGCAGTCTTTCTGTGATAAGTCGTCTTTCATGTTGAGCTAAAGTTGCTTTGAGATGTGTCATCAGCTCACCATTCACTGTTCTTGTTTCTACCTCCTGCTCCTGTATAGAAAATATTTCAATTCCCAGTGCGGAAAGTTCCTCGACTGCCATAATGGAATTAACCATGTTTCTAGAAAATCTATCCATGGCATAGATAGCGAGAATATTGAATTCTTTATTCCTAGCTGAATCAAAAAGTGAATTCAGTGCCTTGCGATTTTCAACTGCTAAACTACCTGAAACACCAGCATCGACATATACATGTTCGTCCTCGAGTAAGTATCCACTTGTCTCACAATACTTTCTGAGTTCAGCTTCTTGAGTTTCAAGACTAGTACCGTTCTCTGCCTGGTCTTCGGTTGAAACTCGGATGTATATTGCGGCTTTTTTCTGTTGTAAATTTTTAGTTAGATTTTCCATAAAGTTTAACTGGACTTGATTCAATTTCCAGTGTCTTTACAGAAATAAGTTCTTTAATCAACTCATCTCTGGAAAGAGACTCGATTCTGGCTATCTCGTCTGCAATCAAGTAATCTTTTATGTCGTCAATATGGTTCATATAACTAAGGAATCGCTTTTCAAAACCTTATAATATGGCTTAAAACAACGGTCCTCCAGCTATATAGTTCCATATATTGACAAGTGTGTAAATACGTTGTGATATGAGACTGTTAACACTCGCCCGTAAGCAAGTGTGTTCAAAATGAACACGCCCCCATACTTATTTTTAAACTGGTTAAAAATAAACTGGTCTAAATTAAAAACAAATAAATAAAATTGAGCGCAATATTGTAAATTATCTATTGTATTTAATTTATATATTGTGTTGTTCACCTTGATACAGTTTTTGGCCTTTTTCTTTGCCATATTGAACATAGGTTGTGTTCAATATGGTCACGCCACATATTCATTGTGGACACGACTGTTAGGAGTTTTCAGATCTATTCAAGCATAGAAGAAAACTAGCAATCTTGTTGCCTAAGTCGACTGGTGTAGCTATTACAGGGAAGTATGGCTCTCCCTTGTACTGAATTACCTTCTGCAAACACTCTTCCAGTTCTTCCTCACTGTAATGAGTGAGTAGGTTAGTAATAGCGTTACGTTGAGCTTTGCTCTTTAGGAATTCATCGACCCTGTGAGGGCTAATATGCTCAAACATTTGAATAAATTCATCAACACTTTCGTCCTCGTAATCTCCTATTACTGAGTCATCATCTTCATCTAGTACCAGCTTTATCAGATTAGTCTTGAACTTACGATACTTCACCTCTATGAAATCTTTTTCTTGCAAAGACACAAGACAGCGTTGAATCTGAGAACGGCTTACCCCCGAACCTTTGTTTTTCTTTCCTATGCCACCAACGAATTGAGACAAACTAATCTCATCCTCCATTTTCTGAAACCCTATCGTTTGTCTCAGGATGAAGTCCAACACTTTCTGTTCTGAACCAGTTAGCAAGTGCCAGTAAGATTCCATTTCAATCGGGTACTTAAAATATCCTTTACTGTAGTTTGGTTTGAAACCAGGAAACTTTTCGTGTTCATTCATGTTCATTAAACAGCGTCACTACTGCCACCCAAGTAGCAGTAGCACACTGTTTGTTAAGTTACTGCTACTCACCGTAGCTTGCTGGCTGATAATTTAGTGAAGTGTAATGTTGAAGAATTGGTGTCAACAGTTTTCCTAGATCGTAGTGCTGGATAACTTTATTGCCATGCTCATCCTCCATCCAGATTGATGCAACAGCAGTTCGTCCGCCGTCTTCTGGTATCGAATACATTACAAAGTAGTCACACTGGTTAGCGCCGACCCATCCACGAGAATTTTCTTTTGGATAGTATGCACGCCGGTCTCCACGACTATTTTCATGACCGTAGTGTGTTAGGTGTCTGTCCGCAAAGTCTTTTGCGTTTTCTCCCTCGACAACTTCTTCAAAACCCGGGAGTTCACTTTCTGGTACAAAGTTAAACTCTTCTGCTGGATTAATCTTTTGATTCTCCATAGTTATTTTGGTTATTTAGTAATTCGTCTGCTTCGTCAGCAATAAGTAGGTCAAAGAAAAGATCCCATTCGTTTTTTGGGTCTTTTTCTTTTTTACTTTGCTCACTATGAAACATTGGAACTATTATTGTTCCGAAATGAACAAAAGTATTCGTAGTGTTACTGGGGGATAGTTAAACTATCTAAATTTTTCTTTCTTGGCCTCCTCTTGGAAGATTTGCTTAATTCTGTCTGGCCATAAACCGACAATTGAATCAGGTCTATTTTCTGGGTCACCTTTCCATATACCAGCTGAGTCGATTAACCCCTTTTTCCGCAGTTCGTAAATTTCCGCATGATTTCTTCGCTTCCTGTTTCTCGGCATAATCGGTTTACCGTATTTTTCTCCTATAGTATTTAAATTGTTATTGAGCTCTGACCAATTTTCTGTCACAAAATCGATGATTGAATTTTTAGATGCTCCAGGAAATATATGCATTTCAATTCGGTCATCAGTAACTCGTAGAGCTTCGTTTAGGCCGAGAATATCAAATTCGGTTTGGAATCCTTCGGGTCTTTTGTTTTCAAATTTTTCATAATTACGACCAAGAGCAA
This sequence comes from uncultured Candidatus Saccharibacteria bacterium, assembly GCA_964347215.1. GTDB lineage: Bacteria > Patescibacteriota > Minisyncoccia > Phycocordibacterales > UBA918 > OLB19. The sequence goes on along the minus strand of CAYFXS010000006.1, from coordinate 5,921 downwards.
CCAATGCCTCAATCCAATAGATGAAATGAATCGGCAGTCTATACTTTCTCGTGTAACGTGAGAGCAGGAAGTACATGTCAATAAAGTTTCCCTTATGTTCTTTGATTTCCTTTTCCATGTACTTCCAGTACTGGTCAAATGTTGAAAAACCACCCTCAGGTATCAGTGCCACTGCCCTAAGTTGTTTTACGTCAGAATGAAACTTTTTGTTTAGA
>CAYFXS010000006.1:4754-5565 GCA_964347215.1 uncultured Candidatus Saccharibacteria bacterium | reverse complement strand
CCTTTCGGTGTGCCCGTCTCTCTTTGGATTTAGTTTCATACAACTTAGTATGAACTAATTTAATCTGTTATACAAAATTACGCATAAGGTATAAAACCTCGTACACCAATTACTCTGTACAGCAGAGGCCGTTTTCTCGACAACTAAACGTATCCTAGTTCTCACAATAGGCACGTGGAGACAAACTTACATCGTAATATCCGCCATCGTACATACATGATGTTCCAACTGAGAACTTGTTGCTTGGATAGTTGCAGTACTCAATCGCACCATTACTTATACCTGCTGGTGGATTAGTGGGGCTGCCTTTCAGGAATGGTTTAAGACCAACTAACTCAAGTGCCTCGTCACTGTTTCGTGCAGCACCAGCTTTGCTACAACTACCAAGACTTTTAATTTGAACTTCTACATAGTCGGATGTGACACCGTCCTTACTCTCTATCAGGAGCTTATAATCGTCGTTATCAACAATGAGATTGCCTACATTGTTAAGTTTCGTATTAAGCTGCTCGGATAACTTCGACATTGGAACGTTGAACAACGTTGCTATTCTAACCAACGGCTCTACAGCAGGCTGTTCGTTTTTGACTTCGTTAGTGATAACTTTTGACGATTCTTCTGGCGCAGTTGTTTCGTCTCCGTTAAACACTCCCCATATAAATACTCCCGCTCCAATTATAATTATCAAACCAACAATTAACTGTCCTATTGAAACATCTTCGTCTTTTTTGTACTCCATAAAAATTGTAATGACTTGTAAGTCGCGGAGTAACAAAAAACTCCCCGCGAGGTGGTGGCTCGGCCACCCACT
>CAYFXS010000006.1:0-4692 GCA_964347215.1 uncultured Candidatus Saccharibacteria bacterium | reverse complement strand
ATTTCTATTCAGTTGTTAGTTACTAATATATTTCCTTTAGTCAAGAAAGTAAACATCTAAAACAATTTTGAAGGACAGTTTCCATAAACTATGTCCCACAGTCTTGAATATGGTCTAATTTGTAAACAGTTACCATCTGTTTACCCTGAACGCACACATCACTATCAAAAAAGATTTGCTACAAAACCAGAGAAAAGTAGTTTTGTAATCAGACCATACGTTTTGTGGGACAGACTTTAAATCAGTTGTCACTCTTTTCTACGAATCGGAGGTAATCCATAATCTTGTATCCAGCAAGATGCTCATATGGATTCACAAATCTATACCATGGTTCTAGCCGATGCCATGTTTTACCATCTTTTTCCTCAGCAACCATTTTAGATTCAGTTAGATTCTTAGGCGGGAGGAAGTCTTTGTTATCTTTTATTAAATATAGGTAGTAATGAGGTCTGCCTGAATCAGCATATATTATTCTGGCATTAAGTATTCCTTTTTTGACCCACGAACGTAACGTTGGTGTCTTGAGTCCAAATCTACTCTCCATGTCATACGGTGAATATCGATTTTTATCTGTTTTTGCAATCGAGCCAGGAATCTTTTTCTTATCGATTGCCTTCTGGCAAGTGAGGCATTTAATACCCCATTTGTCATACCAGTTTGTGTCCTCGGTTGTAGAGTTGCCGCATATAGCGCAGTTACGGCCGTTGCCCGGTAATTTAAAACCTTTTGGTTCTGTTTCTAACCGTCTGTTCCATCCATCTTCCTCAAACTGGTGTTTTAGCAACAACTCAACTAACCCAACCAATCTATAGCCAGCATCAGATGCTTCGTCCCAAGAGATTTCTTTACCACCCTTCTCTTCCATCAGGTCTTTAAGTTCCTGAATGTGTTTGTTGTCTAGTTTTGTCATAGTGTTTGCTTATTCGAGTAAACAAACTCCACGAAGTTAATTGAAGTATACGCTCATTAGGTTGAAAAACAATCTACAATTTCAGCTAGTAATTTAATTTATAACTACCGTTTTCCACAAGGAACCAAGACCAAAAAATAGGGTAGATGATAAAATTACATTGCAAACAAATTTTAAATACATTGCAAATGAGTCTAAAAACAGCAAATTCAAATATTCCTGAACTTGATATATACCCTACTATACAGGATGACGTATATAATAAATATGCAGAACTTATTGATAAAAGTGGAATAAATTCATTCTCTCCAGAAGTTGAAGTGTGGACTTCTAATGCCTCAAATAAAGCACTTGCTTACTACACACATGGCATATTTAGATATTTTGGTAAATTCCCACCTCCAGTTGCTAGGCATTTAATAAAATCCTACTCATCGGAAAGAGATTTAGTAATTGACCCCATGTGTGGTAGTGGAACTACTTTATTAGAATCAGCCCTATTGAATAGGAGGTCACTCTGTTTTGACGTTAATCCTCTATCAGTCTTGATTTCTAAGGTAAAAACGACTCCAATTGATGTTCAAGAATATCAGACTACGCTTGAAAACATCTCAAGCTATTATCTCAATTCCAAGGATAAGTTCTACTACGACCTTGTTGGGCTCAGAAACCCCGACCATTGGTTTTTACCTGAGACCAGAAATTCATTGTCAAAGATTAAAAAAGGTATTGATGTTTTTAGTAAGTCTGACGATGTTAGAGATGCTTTGTCAGTAGCATTTCTTGCAATTGTTAGGAGAGTCTCTAGAGCAACAACTCAACAAGGAAGATTATTCTTAGATGTTGAGACTGCCCAGGAAGATGCGTTACCTTTTTTTCAAAAGAGAGCAAACGAACTCATGAATTCGTTTCCAAACATACCCAAGAAAAATTTACGCGAGCAAGTAGTTAAGCAGAAATCAGTCATTGATTCTGAGAGTAAGATAAAAGACCGTGCAAGACTAATTATTTGTCATCCTCCATATTTTAATTCTTACAAATACAGTGGTGTAAATTCGCTCGAACTATCTTGGCTTGATGTTAATCATGCAGACGTAAGAAAGAATGAGGTGCGTGAAGCATTTAAAGTTGGTAAGGCTGAAAAAGTTGAACAATATTTAATCGACATGGAAGAAGCTCTAAGAAATCTAAGTCGTCATATGAGTGATGATGGGACGCTTGCTTTAATGATTGGAGATACAGTTATCAAAGGTCAGTATATACCAGTCACGAAAATGTTAATTGAACGTGTATCTGATCAGTTTGAAGTTGAAAAGTCAGCTCTTAGATTGCCAAAATTTACAGAGGCATCATGGGCAGCTAGTCAAAGAAGAAACGGTAATCAAATAGGTATAAATTTATGTGACCTAATGGTTATTTTGAAAAAAATATGAAGTCAAAAGCGTTAATGGCAGAAACACACCCTGCTGAATATTTGATACATAAATACTGGGCAAGGAAACCATCAAATATACTGAGAGAGTACATCTTTGAACATTTTCAAAACGCATCTAACTTAGTAGACCCTTTTTGTGGTAGTGGGGTTTTTCTGGCTGAAGCAAAAAAGCAGTGTATTCCAGCTTACGGTTTTGATGTAAATCCTGCAGCACAATTGTTGTCTGAAGTAACAACAAACCCTCCTGACCTCAAAAAGTATGAAATTGAAGCAAATAAAATACTTCACCTTGCTGAATCTTTCAGAGAAATGTATGAGATAAACTCAAAGGATGTCAGATATTTTGTGCATCAGATGGAGTCTGACTGTTCTAAGTGTGGGACAGTTTGCTCAGTGGAAAATTCAAGTAAACGAGGTTCTGGTTATTATTGTCCAAAATGCGATTCAAGAATATTTTTTAATTTCGAAAAGTCAAAGGGTACAAAAGTGACAAAAATAATTGATGTTGATAACAACATATACGAAGGTTCAGAGTACTCGAAAGAACAAGACAAAGTACTTTCAAAAATAAAGACGCCGTCAAACAATTATGACCTTGTGACGAATAGAAGAATATTGGCATTTCCTGATATGAAACTTTCTGACCTATTTACACCAAGGGCTTATCACGTTTTGAACCAGCTCTTTGTGCATGCACACAAAATCAAAGATGATTCAGTGAAAAATGCGATACTTCTACTTCTTACATCGTCTGTAGCACAGTGTTCCAGGTTAATACCCTATAGAAATAACTTAAAAACAGGGGGTCCAGCATGGACAATTCCGGGTTTTTGGATTGCTCCGCTACATTTAGAAACAAATCCAATTATTCACCTTAATGCTCGGAATAAAAAAATGGTTAAGGGACTTGAGTCTCTTTTGGATTCTTATAAAAAAACAAACTCTAGCGCACAAATATATAACGAACCTGCTCAAAAGGGGCTTGGTAGATTTGAGGATGGAAGTGTCGACGGAATCTTTTTCGACCCTCCTTATGGAGACAATGTCCCGTATGTGGAATTCTCAGCAGTTTGGAACGGATTTTTAAATCAAAAAGTAAATTATGAGGAAGAAGTTGTAGTTTCAGACAGAAAAGAACATGTAAGTTCGTGGGATAAATACGAGAAGGATATGTCCGACATAATAGCTTTGTTTGGAAAAAAGCTATCCAAAAAAGGTAAAATTTTGATGACTTTTAATAATTTAGATCCAAGAGCATGGAAAATTGTTCTGGATGCCTTCGCTAGGGAATCTCTGGTGTGTACAGATGCGAAATACCAAGTACCGGCCGTTGTGTCTTCAAAATCTCAAACTGCTGCAAATACTAGTTACGTTGGTGATTACTATTGCATCTTTGAAAAAAAGCCGATAAAGAAAAAGTCGACTCAAATATTTGACTTAACTAAAATTGCACATAAGGTCTTGATAAGCCGAAATGGTAAAGCTCCTAAGAATTTAATTCACAGAGCCCTCGTACTTTCAGTACTCAATGATAATTTTGATACACGTTTGTTAACACAGTTCGATGACATTCTTAAACCAGTATCTACAGAAGACAAGGACTACTACTATCTTAGAGATGAGCTGAAAGAAGAATTTGCACCAGAACTTTTTATCGAGAATATTGTAATTATGACGGCAGAGTCTGCACTATCGGAAGGAAAAATGGAGATTAAAAACTTCTACGAAATCATCCTAGAAAAAACATCTGACATTGGTTCTCCGTTACTGGGAGAAGTCAAAAAAATTCTTGAAGGAAAAGTTTTGTTTGAAAAGAAGCACGCGTACTTGCAGAGAAAAACAGAAAATCTTTTTTAGACTTCCAAATTGGCAGTTATTTGTGAATTTGTGACAAAGTTATTCTTTAGCACACCATCTTCTTCTGTAACTATAATGTTGATTATTGAGTCAGAATTTTCTCCACAGTTATTTGAGTATGAGGAACGAACATCTCGGTCTTCATTTCTGATGTTGTTTGACTGCTCACAGAACCATAAAAACGAAGGAATAATAGTGTAGTCTTTGCGTGAATCCCAATGCTCACTTTCGAGTGAGCTAAGTACCCTAGTCATATCATTGATTACTCTGATTGATTTTTTCATCTGTGAGTCTGTTATCAATTTACTTAGAAAATCCTTTGCTTCAACAATCAATATCGTTTGTGATTCATCATTTACTAGGATTAAATCCGGTCTCTCGGCTTCTCTCTCAAATCGATAAACTTCAATCTCAATCCCGTTCTCATCTCTAGCAACAATTTTTTTCCAAGGTCCAGCAGTAGGATTAGTAAAGGCAATCCACCAGTTAT
>CAYFXS010000005.1:11297-29039 GCA_964347215.1 uncultured Candidatus Saccharibacteria bacterium | reverse complement strand
ACCACAACACTACTAGAGAAAAATAAACTGCCCATCGTGGCTGGAGGAACTTTCTTTTACGTTGATGCTTTTTTAAACAAAACCTCATTGCCTGCAGTGGAGCCCAAACCAGAACTACGAACTTACCTGGAGGACTTGAGTACAGAAATGTTATTTGATGAATTAAGTCGACTAGACCCCGCCAGAGCTAAAGCTATCGACCCAAACAACAAACGACGTCTTATTCGAGCTCTGGAAATAGTTCACGAACTGGGCACTGTTCCATCTCCACAACCAACTGTGTCTCCGTACAATGTACTGACTATCGGCTTACGAGTAGAAAAGGAGGTTTTACGTGAGAAATTTCTCGCCCGGGCTGAAGACTGGTTGAAAAATGGCTTTAAAGATGAGGTGACAAATTTACTTACTGAAGGTGTCAGTCGGGATCGTCTGCGAGAAATTGGTTTTGAATATTCACTGGGACTTGATCTGACTGACGAAGTAATCACTGATGAAGAATTTAAACAACGCTTTATAGAAAAAAACTGGCAGTATGCCAAAAGACAAATAACTTGGCTCAAGCGAGATGATAAGGTGGAATGGTACGAACCGCAAAATCGCGAAGCGATTTTGCGGCGCGTCCGGGAATTTCTTGGTTGATTTTAATTACGCTTTCCACTAATATGTGGGGCACAAATGTCTCATTTGTCTGCAAGAGATATAGGAGGTCAAACAGTGCTGAGTATTTCACTCAACTGAATTGTCCCCCCCAGACAATTCAGGGCCTATAGTTCAATGGTAGAATTCTGGTCTCCAAAACCAGCGATCTTGGTTCGAGTCCAAGTGGGCTCGCAAATAAAAACAAAGACGGTAGATGCTTCGCATCTACCGTCTTTGTTTTTTAAAATTAACAACTACAACCTGAAATTAAGTCATAGTGATAAGGGTCGTTGGTGTAATTCTTCCACTCCAAACAATACTGCCGCGCAGTTGCGGCAGTAGCTGAATGGTTAATGCCAGAGATATCTACCCCAGTTCCCGAAGTATGCCGCGAACTATTTTGAGCTACAGCACCACATAATCGCAAGCCATGTTTCTCACGTTCAGCATTAATCTCAGCGGCATATTCGCAACTGCCAGAAATTTTACTAAGCTGACACGCTTTAGTGCTCACTTCATACAAATGAGCTTGATAAGCCTGAGGCCGATAAGCTGAAGTTACACTCCCACCCACTGCTCCAATGAACTTATTAACACATGTTCTGAGTCTCGAATCAGTATTGGTCCAAATCACTTTTGATCCGTTTTCCATCTGCTGTGCCAAAGAATCAGTAATGGGACTCAACGGTGAACAAGCAGCTGTCACTACACCAGTTGTAGTTGTCTCAGCCGTGCGACATTCGATAGTAAATTCACTGCCATTTTGATCCACCATTACTGGCTCACCATTTTTAGCACTACATCTTTTAATGAATTCTATATGCTCAGCGGTTCCAGTCGGTCCAACATATGTATCGACTACCGTAGGATTATCAGCAATAATACCAGCCCTAATTTCATCGTGAGAATTATAACCAGCCACTCCAACGTTATTAGGATCAAACATCTTCCCGCAATCCTCACCGGCTGGATTCCAAACCCCTAGGTCGCCACCAGCTAAAGCCTTGATTAAAGTATCCACCAATGTCCAGGCAGCTAAAATAATGATTAAACCGATCACAGTGTTAAGCATAAACTTCTTTGCTTCCTGCACAGCACTCACATCCCCTGCAGAAACCACCATTCTGAAACCAGCGTAAGCTAAGATCAACACAGCAATCAACACAGCAATAGCCACCAACCAACGCACGATTCCGTTAACCATCTGCACAAACGAACACCAGTTACAGTCAATACCGGAACAAGTGACTAGACCTTGCGCAGCTGCCAGTTCTGGAACAGCCAAAATTGCTACCGTCAGAACAACTGATAGAAAACCTAAACCAAACTTAGAAATAAACGAAATCATATAAAATTAATCATTATCATAAACCATATCCATGGTGAATTCTAAACATCTAACCGACGGTGAGTAAAAGACATAATTTAACCTTGAATTATTGAAAATGCTCAACTCTTGACCATCTACTGCAAAGTAAGCCGCTCTGTGAGGTTTACCAACCCTTTGGTTAAACTCCAGTGCCTGAGGTTGTGACAGTGAAATACCTGGAAATATGGACGCACCCATATCATTAAAGATTTCAGGCTCCCAAACTGCAATTACATCCAATGGATCTACATCCAAATGATCAGCCAGTTCTCCAGTGCGATAACTCAGAACCACTGAATTACCTCCTCCGTCTGGACAAGGTGAAATCATGTAAATATCTTCGTACACCACCTCTGTTAACTTTAAAAACTTAGAACCTGCATCAGGAAAAACTTCTGACAAAGGCTTTACCGTCTCAGGACTGAAACCAACTGTATTGGGAACAAATTTAGTCACCACCTCATCACGACTGAAATCGACTGAATCATCAGACCCTTGTGGTAATTCGGTGTAATCAATCCTGTTATCATCATACTTACTCAAAACAAGCCAAATAAACCCAGACAACACCAAAGCTACAATGATGATTTTTATTAATAATGTGCGACTACTATTCATACGCTAAATACATTATTACACACCTAGCCACCATTAACGCTAAAGTGCATAGCATCTTTCGACGATGTCCAGTTACACCCCCACTGCCAGCCGTTACTAGTTAAAATACTAACGAACTCTGGCGGCATGTCTGTTCTACATTCAGTTTTAAGATGTGGGTTTTGCATCGGATTAATATCTATCGCTAGACCATAGGAGTGCTGTGACATCTTAGATGAGCCAGCAATGGCTCGACAATTATAACCATAGACAGTAGTGACACGATAAAAACTATTACCTCCTTTGCTACGCCAAGCAGCATCAATTCTTTCTAGGCTGCCAACTACACTTTTATTAACACTCACACCCTGTCCCAAAAAGTCGATCCGGGTAATCTGACTAGGGTCACACGATAAACCTGACGCTACACCGACTGATGAAGAACTTGAGAAAAAACTTCCAGTATCTGGTTGTGACACATCATTGAAACCAGGTGGTGCAATATCGGCCGCTTCTTTTGGATAAGTACACTGGATCTCATTCCAACCAATTAAACTACTATTTCCACCTACTAAACCGACGACAAACGTATTCACAATCAAAAATGCAGCCAGCACAATAACCAAACCGATCCCTGCATTACCAAACATCTTTCTGGCTGTCACCATCTGTGATGTATCACCGGCTGATGTCACCATTAAAATTCCACCCCAAACAAACAAGCCAGCAATAATTAGTGGGGCTAAGACTGAAATAATAAACTGAACAACATTATTTACAGTCGAGACAAACTCACAAGTTCCACATTTTTGTGGATCTACACACTCGACTGGCACCAAACCAGCACTGGCCGCACTTGGTAACAACAATAAACCTAAAACCAATATATTAACGGCCAATTTCATTCCCTAAATGATATCACGTTAGTTTTACCCTTTGCGATTAGTTATGAATATGGTACCTTATACGCCACTTAGACGGCATACCGTCTCTCAGGTTGTGAGCAAGCCACCGACGCATGACTCACTTCGTGAGTCATGCGTCGGTGGCGGAGCGGTCAATCGCGACGGACTGTAAATCCGTTGACTTATGTCTACGCTGGTTCGAATCCAGCCCGGCGCACACACGAAAATAACGGCCCAGTTGAGCCGTTATTTTTGTAAGAAAAATTTAATTTCCAAAGCTTATTAAGCACTATTAATGGAAATTTACTAGCTAAAACTTTTTACAATTTCATATATTGTCAAGAACAGTAGAAATATTGAACTAAGAAATGTAGTAATTAAAAACGTAATAGCCAAGAAATTTGAACCTTTTTCTATCCTACCCAGCCCTAGATGTAGAAAAAATATTGGTATACCACCCAATATAAGAACGGGAACAAGTATTATCGCAATTCCAAAATACGAAACAACAAGCTTTAATATTCCACCAAAACTAGCACCAACATTAAATAAAACTGAACAAAACATCACAAAAACATACAACAATGAGTTTGACTTTACTAAGTAACACAAAAACTTTTTGTTACTCAACAAAATATTATTTTGACGATCAACAGAACCTGGAAATGTTTCTTTTAAAAAATCTTCATCCATATTAATAAATATGGTAACACATTCAAAAACTACAACATGTTCACCTTATGATGAAAATGAACGTGACAAAGACCATATAAGGCTAAGGTCCGAATTCTCCAAAATACTGTTTCGAACAAGCTCGAGTTCGGCGCACCACATAAAATACCTTCAACTTTTTGTTGATGGTATTTTATGTTGGGCGCACGCTGGGCTAAGATGAGAAGTTTATGCTGGAGGACATATTTTTAACGAGCTTACGAGTATAAAAATAGTACTGCAGTGAATCCAGCCAGCGCACACTTTACTAACTACCTTCAGGTTTTTTTATTTGACATAATTGGCAAATAATTTATAGTTTGGGTCGTTTAAAAAACAGGACAAGGAATCCTTAAATGTTCATTCGCTCTTTTACTATCGCAGTAGTAGCTTTTTTTGGTTTTGCGGGGGTAGCACTCGCTGTTACTCAGGATGAAATCTCGATCATGACTCAAATGATCACAGACCCCGCCGCATCAACAAAAAGCATCGGCAAGTCAACCGTCACCCACAAAGCCGCAATGGTCTGTGATGACGTCGAGCACACCTTGTACCTAATCGAAAAGACCACAGATGCAAGTGCGCAGAACTTTACCAACCTGACCATCTACATCCGACCCAAAGGCAGTATCGGTCCGGAATTGCAGGATGTATTGATGGATACAATGCTGGACGGCGTCGTTAACAGCGGCCATAGTGGTCACAGCAATAACGATCTGGTCATGAACAACCTGTTCCAAATCGGCATTGAATTTCATGACAATTGGCAACGGATCTACGACACAACGGTGGATCGCCTGATCCACTGTGACTAAAGGCAAGGCACGCAATGAGGGCCGCCCTGTATCTCGGGCGGGCTTTTCCTTTATAAATTTAGTTAATAAAACAGTTGCAGGAAAATATTTTCACCGTAGTATAAAAATACACCCATTATGCAACGAGGGAGGGTAAATTGTTCCAAAAATTTGCTGCAGTGGCGGTACTCATACTGACTGGATGCTCGCCATATGAAACCGCTACCCAGAAAGACTTTGAGAAATGCGTAAACGATGCGGTTCAGGCAACACTTAATGACGCTTCAGAAGCAAGCGAATTCATTGATAAGCGCCATCTTGCCTCAAGAATTGCTAAAGCTTTTGATGTAAGCCTACTTCTCGTGGCAACCAAAGAAGCATTTGTCAAAAAAGTCTTCTCGGAATTGATAGCAAAAATTGATACGTCAGCGGATAGTGAATTTGTGGCTCATTCGTACATGCAGACGGACACAGATATCTACAAAATTTCCGGCGATATGGATTCCAAGACGGTCGAAATTGACCTATCATACAAACAAAACAGATGCCAAATACGCGACGCACGCATTGACGGCATCAGCATAACTGCACTAGTTGTAGGCAGATTGTCATCAGAGAATGTTTTCTCTGATGGTTATGAAGACCCCTACGAAGTTTATTGAAAAACGGCGCGGCCCCCTTGGGGCCGCGCCGATTCTCTTTGAATAATTAAGCAGTCGTAGCAGATCGTTTTTTAGCCGCTGTTTTTGAAATTGGACTCTTAACGCCTTTTTTCTTAACATCGAAAGTGAGCTCCTTGGTACTTTTCTTAAGACCAACCTTCACTGTGCCACCTTTAAGCATTCCCTGTCCCACCATTTCTGAAGCTACCGGGGTAAGGATCTTGCTTTGAATTACTCGTTTCAATGGACGAGCACCAAACTTAGGATCATAACCCTCTTCAGCCAAATAGTCGTACACATCCTTGTTGATAGAAAGCTTAATATCTTTCTCCTCCAATCGCTTAACCACTTCTTCAACCTGCATTTCCACAATTGAGCGAATAGTTTCCTGTGACAAAATATCGAAGATGATGATTTCATCTAGTCGGTTTAAAAATTCTGGACGGAAGTAATTCTTCAAACTGTCCATCACTTTATCTTTCGCTTGTACATACTGAGAAGCATCGTCGCGCTCATTGGTGAAACCAAAGTTAGACATGCGGTCAATGTGCTCAGCGCCAATGTTTGAAGTCATGATAATGACTGTGTTCTTAAAGTTCACCTTACGACCTTTCGCGTCTGTTAAGTGACCTGAATCAAGCACCTGTAACAACACATTAAAGACTTCTGGGTGAGCTTTTTCCACCTCATCTAACAAGATCACTGAGTACGGACGGTGGCGAACTTTCTCGGTGATTGAACCACCCTCATCATGACCAACGTAACCAGGAGGTGAACCAATAATCTTAGACACCGAATGCTTCTCCATGAACTCTGACATATCGATACGAAGCAACGCATCTGGATCATCAAACATAAATTCAGCCAACACTTTAGATAGCTCAGTCTTACCAACACCAGTTGGACCCAAGAATAGGAATGAACCAATTGGTCGGTTAGGGTCAGCGATTCCCGCTCGAGAACGCTTCACCGCGTCAGCAATCAAAGCCACCGCATGATCTTGGCCAACCACCTTCTCTTTCAAATCTTCTTCCATACGAGCTAATTTCTTAGCCTCTTCTTCAAGCATGCGCGCCACCGGGATACCTGTCCAACGTGACACAACCGCAGCAATATCTTCTTCAGTAATTTCCTCTTTCAGAAGACGGCGTGAGCGCTGTAATTTCTTCAAGCGGCCAGTTTTCTGATCCAGTTCTTTCTCAACTGCTGGAATGGTGTCATAACGGATCTCTGCCGCTCGGGTCAAATCAGCCATCGCTTCCGCTCCTTCGGCTTCAAGACGTAATTCTTCCAACTCTTTCTTTAGACGACCGATGTCATCAAGGGCTTCTTTTTCATTATTCCACTTTGTTTCAAGAGCCGCTGTCTTTTCACGCAATTCACCAATTTCGGCATCAATCTCCTTAAGACGTGCTTTTAGCTTACGCTTAGCTGGCGGCTCAGCGTCCACTTCATCCTTTTTTAAAGCTTCTTTTTCAATCTCTAGTCGTCGCACATGACGATCAGCTAAAACCAATTCTTCTGGCTTATTCTCAAGAGAAATACGTAAAGCCGAAGCTGCTTCATCAATCAAGTCTACTGCCTTGTCTGGCAAGAAACGATCAGTGATATAGCGACTAGAAAACTGCACCGCTGAAACAATCGCGTCATCTGTGATACGAACACCATGGAAAAGCTCATACTTCTCAGCAATGCCACGCAGAATTGCGATCGCATCATCCTGACTAGGCTCAAGCACATGCACTGGCTGGAAACGACGAGTTAAAGCTGGGTCTTTTTCAATATGCTTCTGGTATTCCTTAAGGGTAGTAGCGCCAATAATACGGATCTCACCACGAGCTAACGCAGGCTTAAGCATGTTTGAAGCATCCATAGAACCTTCTGAGGCACCCGCCCCCACAATGGTATGAAGCTCGTCAATGAAAAGAATAACCGCTCCTTCCGCCTGCTCTACCTCTTTCATTACTGCCTTAAGACGTTCTTCAAATTCACCACGAAACTTGGTTCCTGCCACCAATAAACCAAGATCGAGCGTTAGAATTTCTTTCTCTTTAACAGACTCTGGCACATTGCCTTGAACAATCATTTGCGCCAGACCTTCAGCAATCGCAGTTTTTCCAACACCAGCTTCACCAATTAGCACTGGATTGTTTTTTGTCCGTCGTGACAAAATCTGAATCACTCGCTGTACTTCAACATCCCGACCAATGACTGGGTCAAGCTTATTATCCTGCGCCAATTTAGTTAAGTTGCGAGTGTATTTGGTAAGGGCGCGGAATTTCTTAGGTTGCTGAGCATCAGAAATATTGTTGTCACGGATATCTTGGATGGCTTTAGCTACCTGGTCTTTATTAATATTGCTACGCTGCAACACCTCAATGGCTGGACCTGGATACTCAAGAGCAGCCATAAATAAGTGCTCCACCCCAACGTATGAATCGCCAAGCTGTTCCGCGACCACAGCTGACTGCTCAAGAGCTTTGGCTAAATCTGGTGTTAGGTAAAGTTGGTAAGACTGAGAAACAGAGGAAGTCATATCTGGACCCTCTAATGACTCCAGTAGCATGTCAGTAAATGAAATGATGTCGATATCAAGCTGGTCTAATACAGAAATTACCGCACTTTCGTCTTGTAGTGCTAAAGCGGTTAATAAATGAACTGGGCTTACGTGGTTTTGTCCGCGTTCAATCGCTAGCTCATGTGCTTTGCGGATTGCCTCTTTTGCCCTCGATGTGAAGTTGTGAAAATTTGGCATATTTTAATCAGAATTATCGGTCAATACATTAATTATACGATATCAAGACGACAGTAATTTCAGTGTTCAACAACTAAATCCCTCTCAGAAAAAGTCCGATATCTTATTAGTTATATTGCAATAAATACCCTAGGTAGTCAATCTCGACCTTATTTTCAGGTCGTTTTGCTGGCAAAGCTTAATTTTAAATAAACCCAACAACTTAATCATGATAGAACTCAGTGTAAAACTGAAGATAAACCTGAAGTAACCTTAAAATTAGGATGAGATCAATCGAGCATGAGCTTCCCTCACTTGATCCACATGAGTGCTGAGTGCAGCTACAAAATGAGTAATGTCTGCCTTGGTATTTTCAGGTCCGAGGGTGATGCGGAGGGTGGTAGCGGCGCGGGCGGCGTCACCTGAAATAGTTTCCACCACCTTACTGCCGCCGCCGCCCGCGCCTGAGCAAGCTGACTTTGTAGAAATAGCAAAACCTGCTTCATCCATGGAAATAACAGCAAATTCACCGTCGACTCCAGAAATTGAAACATTTACATTATTCGCCACTCTGTTTTCTAACGAACCGTTGACTACTACACCATCAATCGCTTGCAGTGCTTTTATCAACTCATCGCGCAGCGTGGCTACCGCCGCGCTGCGCTCTTCCCTCCCTTCCTGAGCCAAAACAATTGCTTCAACCGAACCAAGAATCTGCGGTAAGTTTTCTGTACCTGAACGTAACCCAAATTCTTGCCCGCCTCCTAACAAAACACCAGACAATTGAACTCCATGTCGTAGTGCCAAAACACCCACCCCTTTCGGACCATTACACTTCCCTGCATCAAGCGACAACATATCAACTCCTAAAACATCAAACTGACAAGGTAGCCACAATGGTGCCTGTGCCGCGTCTGTATGCACCTTTATATTTGTATCTGATACTTGGTTAAATTTCTTAACCGTACGAGCCAGCTTGCTGACTGGTTGAACTACCCCAATCTCACTGTTTACATAAGCCAAAGTCACCAATACCACTTTTTCATCAAGTAGATCATTAAAACTACTTATACTTACCAAGCCAGACTCTTCCACTTTGACATAGCGCACTTCAACTCCTAACTCTTCCAGATGTTCTAAAACTTTAGTTATCGAAGGATGTTCTAGCTGAGTAGATATAACAGCCATATCTGAAAATTCTTTACCAGACTCACGAAGTTTTCTAAGTAAACCGTAGATAGCTAAATTGTTACTCTCGGTCCCGTTACCAGTAAAAACGACCCCTTCCGGACGCACTTTTAGCAACCTACCCAGCTTTAACCTAGCCGCCTCAAGTAACCTTCTAGCCTCCACGCCTTCTTTGTGAATAGCACTAGGATTAGCAAAAAAATTATAAGTTTCAGTGATTATTTTTTGCACCTCAGGTAACATGGGTGTCGCGGCAGCATAATCCAAATATACCCTCTTTTTATCTACATTTTTTCGAGTTTTAGCAACCCTCTTTAACCAGTTCATCACAGCATAATGACACGTCTTTCTTTGCTTGCCAAGATGTGCTAGAGTACGCTCACTCTAAATAATCGTAGTTTTTTAAAGAACATTTTAAAGATACTTACGAAACCAAAAAACTGCAGTGTTTCTCTGAAACAAACACACATGCGCGAAGGGTAAAGGAAAAATACAAGATTGGCTAACAATATATAATTATGGGTAAGAAGAAACAAAATAATCAACCAAACGTTATCAAACGGCCACCAGTGGTGGTTATTATGGGTCACATTGACCACGGTAAATCAACTCTACTTGATTACATTCGCAGCAGTAACGTCGTAGACGGCGAAGCTGGTGGTATTACCCAACACCTTTCTGCTTATGTAGTGGATCACAAAACTAAAGAGGGTTCTGAAGAAAAGATCACTTTCTTGGACACTCCAGGTCACGCTGCCTTTCAACAAATGCGTCTACGTGGAGCCGATGTAGCCGACATTGCCATTTTAATTGTTTCTGCTGAAGATGGTGTGAAGCCACAAACGCTTGAAGCCCTAGAAAGCATCAAAGCAGCCGACATCCCATACATTGTTGCTATCAACAAAATCGACAAACCAGGCGCTGACATTCCTCGCACTCAATCAAGCCTCATCGAAAACGAAATCTACATCGAAGGCATGGGCGGCGACATCCCTTGGGCACCAATTTCAGCCAAAAGCGGAGACGGTATCAGTGACCTTCTGGACTTAGTTGTGCTATCAGCTGATTTAGCGGAACTAACCGGTGACACTAACGCACCAGCTACTGGCACAGTAATTGAAGGACATCTAGACCAAAAGCGTGGCACTACAGCTACCCTTATCATTAAAGACGGGACGCTTAAAAGTGGTAGCTATGTAGTAGCTGGCAATACCTTTGCTCCAGTGCGGATCATGGAAGACTCCGCCGGAAAAAATATCAAAGAAGCATCTTTATCTGAGCCAGTAGGAATTGTCGGCTTCTCTGATGTGCCTAAAGTCGGAATTGATTTTGTAACTGTAGACAGTAAAAAAGAAGCCGAAAAAATGATTACAGAAAAAGCCAGCGAAACTGACCAAAAAAGCTTTTCAAATACCAACCTACCGATCGTTCCTCTACTGATTAAAGCTGACGTGCTGGGTACTATTGATGCCATCAAACACGAGTTGGATAAATTTAAATCAGACCGCATTGATATTCGTGTTATCGACGCCAGCGTTGGAGATGTTACTGACACTGATGTACAAAACGTAAGCGCTACTGAAAATGCCATCATCGTTGGCTTCAACGTAAAAGTCACTTCTCAAGCTAAAGAACTATCAGAAAGATTAGGTGTAGAAATTGACACCTTCAGCATCATTTATGAACTATCTGAGTGGCTGGAAACTGCTCTAAAAAACCGAACTCCTAAGAAGGAAGAAGAACAAATTACTGGCAAGGCTAAAATCCTAGTTTACTTCAGCACCCAGAAAAATACTCATGTACTAGGTGCCCGAGTTGAGGAAGGAACTCTAAAAATGAAGCAGAGTGTGCGCATCATGCGTCGCGACATTGAAATCGCTCGTGGAACCATTACTAACCTGCAAAGCATGAAAAAAGACGTAGACAGTATCAGCGACGGTGAGTTTGGTATGCAGATTGAATCTAAAACGACTTTGGCGCCAGGAGATATAATTGAAGCTTACGAAATCGTAATCACTTAATATCTTAAAACTTTGACATCCAAACATAATTATTAAGAACACTATTCTATGCAAGGAGATCGACATGATAAAGTAGCCGCTCAGATTCAAGAATTTGCTGCCACTTACATCAGACAAGAAGCTAACACAGACCCTTTGATCACTATTACTCGGGTAAATATCTCTCCAGACTATCGAAACGCCACCGTTTTCTTCACCACCATTCCTGAAGGACGTGAGGAGTCAGCTGAAATATTCTTAAAGCGAAACGGTGGTGAACTACGTCGCTACATCATGAAGAAAAGCAACCTGAAGATCATTCCTAACCTCGACTTCATGGCTGATGCAGGAGAACGTCATCGACAACACATGGACGAACTAGTGCGAGAAACTGGTACGGAATCAACTTTTGAAAATTTGGAAGAGTCAGAGGATAAATAAAGAACGGTCAGCTACGCTGACCGTTCTTTTATTTCTGAGTCCAGGGCGGGAATCGAACCCGCGCATGGCGGTTTTGCAGACCGCAGCGTTACCACTTCGCCACCTGGACATTACCCTATTAGGTGACCAACACTTTATCATCAACTGCTTTGTAAACCAAGTATTTATGATATGATATCGCGACAATTTAATCTGCTGGGATGGTGGAATTGGTAGACACGAGGGACTTAAACTCCCTTGCCTTCAAAAGCGTGCGGGTTCAAGTCCCGCTCCCAGCACCAAGTAGTCTTGTATTTGTACGTATAATACGATAGACTCTTGCCACTGTGTTATAACCGCCTATAGCTCAGTTGGTAGAGCAGGGGACTCTTAATCCCTGTGTCCTAGGTTCGAGTCCTAGTGGGCGGACAAATACAAAGGTTTATCTTTGTATGAAATTGAATATAAAGTGCGGGTGTGGCGGAATTGGTAGACGCGCTAGTTTTAGGCACTAGTGGGGCAACCCGTGGAGGTTCAAGTCCTCTCGCCCGCACTTTGTATTCAATATAAAAATACTTTGGTACTCGTGGGGGTAAGAGTGTCTGGGAGACAGTCTTACCGTGGACTAGTCCTCTCGCCCGCACTTTGTATTCAACAAAAAACACGATGGCTGTAAGCCATCGTGTTTTTTGTTATAGTACTGGTCGGGCCAACAAGAGAGGAATAGGCAAATGAGCGGCCAAACTGTACACACTTCGCAGCCAGAGACAAACCGGGAAGTACCAATGAAGAAGTTGGACATACCAACAGGAGAAATCGATAAGACTCCCGAGCCAGTCCTACTCGCCTTCATCCTGCTCCGCTGCGACGCAAACTGCCAAACCTGCCGACAGGCACGTGCAAAAGCTAGGAAATAATTCCAGTCGAAAATTAGCGAAACGGCGGCCTTATTTTTCAAGGTCGCCGTTTTTTCTATATCTCTATTCCAATCTGTCGCTTAGACTTTAATCGATGCTTCTTAAACTGTTCCGGTTTATTTCTGTAGTTATTGTGTGTGAGAATTTTCTTCATCTTTTCAGGGAGCCTATCAAAGGTCATACACTTGTAAGAACAGTACCCTTGCTTCTTCTCTAAACAGCTATCACAACCTAAAAACAGAGCATGACAAGCTTGATTCTTACAGTGATAATGAATATCGCTTTTATTCTTACTACAAAGATGACAGTAAGAAATAACATCATCGTTAATACTCTCCCCTAACCTCTCATCAAATACAAAGTTTTTTCCGTGAAACTTGTTTTCTAATCCTTCTCTTTCAACCTGATGCTTGTAGTCAATAATTCCACCCTTTAAATGCTTAACGTCATTGAAGCCGTTATGCTTCATCCAGGCACTAGCTTTTTCGCAGCGAATACCGCCAGTACAGTACAGAGCAATCTTCTTATTTTTATGAACTTTCAGCTTCTCTGGCACTATCGCTAGCTCTTCTCGGAAAGTGTCTACATCGGGACAATAAGCACCTTCAAAGTGGCCGACTTCTGCCTCGTAAATGTTACGCATGTCTACCACCAAAGCATCCGGATCATCAATGTACTGATTCATTTCTTTAGCAGTTAAATACTCACCGGTGTTGGTTACGTCAAAACTGTCATCATCTAAACCGTCAGCCACAATCTTGTCTTTCACTTTAATAGTTAGCTTGTAGAACGAAACATCATCACCTTCCTCTACAGCAATCTTGTAAGGGATACCCACTAACTCAGGTTTGCTTTTCATGAAAGCATCAAACTGTTGCCAATTAGCTTCCGGACAGTTCATTTGAGCATTAATCCCCTCCTCAGCTACATAAATACGTCCAAAGCAACCTAGCTCACCCCATTTCTCCAAAAGCTCATCACGAAAAGCTATCGGGTCAGCGATTTTAACGTATTTATAAAATGAAAATGTAACACGTTTAATGCCGTCTTCAGCGACTGCTTTTTTGCGCTCTCCCCTTGGACGTAAGTCGTTTTTCATGGCCAAAATAATACCTAACCAAACCCACAACCGCAAGCCCTAAACTATGGTGAAAAATAGATAAATATACAAAATATGCTTATTTATAAGGTTATTTTATAGGTAAAAAGGTTGACAAATGTGTTTAAATATGCTATTATGTAGATAAGTGGCACCTGCCCTACCTTCCCGGTACTCTCTCCTTAGTTAAAGCTTGTAAAAAAGCCCAAGAACTAAGCTGAGAAACCCTCTGCAAAGAGAGGGTAACGGTAAGGTGGCGGGCCGAGCCACAATCAGAAACTTGAAAAGGAGGACTGCAAAATGCAATCCGTCATGAACTACCTCTCTGATCAGCCCTGGTTGATCTTCGTGGGTATGGCAGCAGTGGTGATCTTCATCCTGCTCCTCCCCGACAACTTCAGCTTTCGCAAGAAAACCGAGACTGGTAAAGATGAAACAAATTCGTCGACTAGTTCAGCAACAACAAACACTTCGACCACTTCAAACAACAACAACGACCCGTTTGAGCGCACTGCGTTCGACCGGACCGCTGCAGGGTTTACTGTTCGTCAGTGGTTGCTCGATGAGATTTCCTGGCACAAACAAGAAATCGCAATCAAGCAAGCCAAGTACAACAACGAAACTCCAGAAGTGGCCGAATGGCTGTTTTGGGTCATCACTTCCATTGTCGTCATTCTGGTCGGTGGAATCACCTTCTTAACATGGCGCTACATACCATCACTGATCATTGTCTCTGGATTCGAACTGAATCCTCAGATCTTGATTTACATGTTGGTTGGCGTATACGTTTTAGCTGGCTTACGTCCTATTGATACGGACAAAGTCGCCGGCTTGGACTTTGCTGGTACGCCGGTTCGCCAGTTCGGCAATGGTCTGAAGTGGTATCCCTGGCTTGTCTTCCGACTAACCATTGAGACTGCTCAACTGGTTCAAGCGGAAGCACCAGGCGACGCTGACCATATCTTCTGGAAAGACGAAGAAGAAGAACTGCCTCCAAATACAGTACGGCCGATCTACGTGCTTTCAGGCGAAAATCCTGACGGCATACTCCCTACCGACAAACAGGTAAACCTTGGCGTGTCCTACATGACCAAGTTTCAATTGGTAAAGGAGAGATTCTTCGATCTTGTGCGCAACGTCTCACCGGTCGACCCTGAAAATGGGAAGATGATCATGGACACCATGACAGGTGGGCAAGCGATCACCAAGCGCCTACTGGAGGTCTTGCGTCACCTACGTGACACTGGCAGCGCCTTTGCGGCCGGCATCCTGGGTAAACTCTCGTACAACGAGATTACAGCCCATCGTCACCTAGTCGACGAACTGCTCAAGTTACGTGTGGAGCTGGAAATGATCCCTTGGGGTCTAGAACTGGAAGAAGCTCGCTTCACCCAGATCAATCCTGGCCATTCGTACAACAAAGATCTGCAGAGACGTGCAGAAGCAGTTACAGAACGCGATCGTCTGTCGACCGAAGCTGACGGTAAAGCTGCAGCTATCGAGAAAGAAGGAATCGCTGCTGCTAAGGCTCGCAAAGCGATGCTGCAAGCAGAAGCAGAAGGTCAAAAGGCCATTCGTGATGAACTCGGTGTTACCGGAGACGTTGCGATTGCCGCTGAAGTGGCGAAAGAACTAGCCAAGGGCGGCAACACGGTCATTGCACCAAACGTCGCCGGCCTTGGTGCAGCACTCCAAACAGGAGCGGCTGCAGTGAAACCTAAAACAGGAGGCTCGGCGTCGCCGAGTAATAACTAATGAACCAAGCTACGTTAAATTCCATCCTGATTGTCACTGGTCTTGCTCTGATCGTCACAATCATCATGGTCATTGCGCGCTGGTTTCCTGCTTGGCGACAAAACCGAGCACAGAACCAACCTGCAGCTGCACCGGCTCCACAGCCGGCGCAAAACCAAAACAACGCTGCGGGCGCTAACGCGCCCGCAGCAGGAATCTTCCCTCGCTGGATGATTCTAACCGGTGTCATTATCGCTGGGTTGGGTATTATCTGCCTAATAGCAGCGGTATCCATCACACACTCACCGACCGCCGGAGTTGCAACAGCTGTAGGGCTAGCTCTTATGGGAGGTGTTGCTTCCACCATGTACTACGGCCTTGAAGAAGGGCGCAGTAATGCCTGGAAAGCAGTGTCGTTTGCTGGGAAGTTTGCTGTGATGACGGTATTCGTTGGAATTATCGTTTTTCTCTTACTGTTTGCTGCCAACCCCAACGATGCATTCAGTCAATACGCAAACCTGATCGCAGTTCTCACTAAATGGGGACCTGACCTGACGGCCATGAACGCAGGATCTGGCTCCAGCGAAGACGTGATCAAGCTGATCATGACCGCAATTGTGGTCCTGATCATCATCGTTGCTTGCCTACCCGGAGAAAAAGGAGATAAATCATGAGAACCTTCCTCATCCTGGCACTGACGGCCATGTTCGGACTATGCGGGCTGATTCTCGCAGCTGGACCTGACCGCGTCATGACTTTGGCCAATGCTGAAGTCGAGAACGCAATAAGCCAATGGTCTGACGAAGTGTCAGCCCGTTCGGTTCGCACACCAATCAAGGTCCCCGCTGGGGAAACACGGACATATGCAATGATCAGTGGAATGTCGTTTGGCAACTCCCATGGTCACTGTCTCAGTTTCCCCAAGTGGGTGCACCCGACGGCAACTGATTCCTCCAACATGACTTTCGAGGTTTCAGTGCAGTCTGGTTATGAAGGTCGCCGCGGCGACGTCATTTCTCTCGACTGCTAAATCAAAACACCCCCTTCCGATTCAGTTCGGGCGGGGGTTTAATTTTTTATAAATATTAATCTAACTCTAAATCTACCAAGAGCTGATCTCGAACCGAGTCAGATATAAATTCATTACTGTACGAAGAATCGACTACAGACTGAGGGATGTACTGTAAATTTTTTACAGTGTTATCGGCTGTTGTTTCATCGGCACCATTTTTAATTAATTCATTGTAAAAATAGGTGTAATCGGTACCATTGATTACATAAGTTCCAGACTCTGCAGAGCCACTGGTAGTTTCTGCTGGTGCTATATTGTCATTGGCTGGACCAACTGTACCTGAACCTGAACTTGGAGCACCAGACATACCTTCAGTACTGACAGAAGATGAAAACGGTGTGTTAGCCCGCTCCAGATCATCACCTAAACCAAACGTGCCGGCAGCAATAGCTAAAATAGCGTAGGCTGAAGTCATGATCAACAAGCCGATGATGCCCCACATAATGTGTCGCTGACCGGTCGCTCTCCCCTCTTCGCTGGTAGAATTTCTAACGTATTCAAAACAGCCATAAAGAAAAACCAACACAGCCACCGCCATCATTAAAGTAATTAATGGATACAGAAAATTTTCATTTATTTTCATCAAAAAACCTTGTGCTGAAGCAACATGAGGTTCTACATGGGAAGCTGCGTGAGCGATTTGTATGAACATAAAAGACTTTAACCTAAGCACCAAGCAGTGGTGCTTAGAAAAAATCTTCTAGACTAAGTGTTTGAAGATGGAACGTTAGGAATGTTCTGGATATTCTCGTCACTTGAGAAGCCAAGACCACCAGCAATGAGGTTAACGATACCGAAGATCGACACCATTACTACAAAACCAATCACAGCGTAAAGCATTAATTGACGACCTTCTTCCTGTTTTTCACTGTCTCCACCGCCAAGGATGAAGTACTTGAAC
>CAYFXS010000005.1:5390-11287 GCA_964347215.1 uncultured Candidatus Saccharibacteria bacterium | reverse complement strand
CAGTGCAATCGCGAACACCAAAGGAATTAGGGTGCCGTTGATAAAGTTTGAAATATCATTGATAAAAGTATTGATCTGGCCAAACTGCGCCAATGCCACTACTGGAGTTAGCATCATAGTTGATACTCCGAAGGCAATACCTGTTTTTTTCATAATTAATTTACTCATTACTTTTTGGTAATTTATTCCATTATACAAGAAAAAACCAGTATACAAACTGGTTTTTTCGCTTCTGTGTATATCTTTAGAACTTTTTAAAATAGTGAATTTTTCAAAAGTGCCAGAATCCCCCACAGACCGGACATAACCACCAGAGCAATCACTCCTGCCAGAGCCAACTGCTTACCTTCCGAGACGCTATTTTCATCACCACCATTGAAAATCCAGGCTTTAAAAATTCCCCAAGCAATCACAATAATGGTAACGCCAAAGACTAGCGGCACTAGCTGCATGATGAGCGAAATGAAAAGATTTACTAGGTCGTTAAAATTTTGCATAGACAATTTATTACTGATTGATTGACTCTACTGTACCACCAATCACTTCGATCAAAACGTTAGCACCAATTATCAATAACCCTCCGATAAGGGCGTAGAGCAAAGCGTTGTGGGCTTTTTGAATCTGCTCGACGTTACCGCGCGCTGTTACGTAAAGGAAACCAGCGTAAACAATAAAGAAGACAATGATCGGAATAGCGAAGATCATCACCACATCGATAATAGCTCGAAACAAAGCTTCAATAGAGCCGACTTTCAGTGGATTACAAAGCTTAGGAGTACTGCCGTCGCAATCACCTGAAGTACCTGAAACATCATTACCAGGACCTGTAACGTTTCTATCAGTCAAATCACCGGGGCCTGTAACGTTTCTATCAGTCAAATCACCGGGGCCTGTAACGTTGGTATGAAACGAAGCTTCAACTGTACCAATATCAAAGGCAGCTAGCATCAGACCGACCAATAAAACGAAAATTAATGAAGTAAGTTTTTTCATAAATTAGTACTCAAAAGTTAACTTTCTAACAGCATCAACAACCGCATTTCCGACACGAGTTCGATTACTCACCACATCTTCAACCATCTCACTGAAGATGACGTTACTAGCCTCAGGATCAGGGTCCAGCCATGAGCGGGCAATCAGAGCTGACTGCAACATAACTTGACGATATGGACTTGAGTCACCCGCACCAATAACCGATCGATATGGTGACGTCATACCCAACAAATTGTTTAAGTCTGAAGAGTACTGTGCAGATGCCAATTTTTGCGCTGCGGCATAAGCACCTTGTTTGTTATAAGCTGCTCGAGGAATAGCAAAGCCATAGAAGTCACCGTAGGTTCTTTTTACAGTAGCAGCCGCTCCTTGTGGCAGCTGTGCCACATCGAAGTTCAAGTTAGGATTTTTGTTGGCGATATTTTCAGCTTCTGAACCCAAACCAAAGTAGACTGCTAAGTCTTCTGATATGAAAGAGTTCTTATCACTTGGCTGCGCCCGATTCCAAGTATAGAGTGGACTAGCTGAATTACTAAACTCGGTATAAAACTCCAACGCAGCATCCATTGGTGGACGTGTACCTTCAACTTGTGATTTGTCCATCTCAACTACGTAACCACGTTCATCAACAGTAATCATTTTGCTACCTGATTGCATAGTTAGTGCAACCAATATGGCTTTAGCGTTTGTGATATTTCGGTACTCTCCTAAACCAACTGCACTTTGCAAAATGTTGCGGTTTACATCACGCATAGTCAAACTTGGAACTACGTTACCCACCAAACTCTCCCAGCTAGTTGGGGCACTGGATTGACCCCCTGAAGCAAACAGATCCCGATTCCAATACATAATTAATGGATCAACTGAGAAAGGGATGGCATAAATACCATCAGCCATCATAAATATCTCAGCTCCATCAACATATAGATCCTTAAAGGTGCGGGCCGAGAAGTTTTCGTAAGGAACTGGCACCAACTTTGCACGGTGCTGCACCAAATCATCTGATTTAAGAATGATCAAATCCGGTGAACGACCTTCTGCTACTGCATTAACAAATTCATCATCAAAATTCCGCTCATCAATGTAACGGTATTCAACCACGCCAAACTCCTGATCTTCTAAAACAATATTATTGATCTGACGTGTTACAGCTGTCTGATCAAGCGCACCCCAGATAATTACCCGATCGCCATAAGCTGTAGCATTACTACCGCTAGATCCCGTATACGTTTTAACCAAGAAAATAGCTAAAATACCTAAAAACCCGAAGGTGCCTAAAAGAAAAATTTGAAATGGACGTAAATGCATAATATTTAAGGTTTACGGAACGCTAAGCCGTAGTGATGATCACCAGCGTCATACTCTCGCTCAAAAACCAAGCCAGCTGTCTCACACAAAGCAATTGCCTCCTCTTTACTTGTTACATGTCCCGGCTGCGGACCAAGACCACCAAAAGATTCAGTCCAATCAATCACGAAAAACTTTGCTCCACTGCGTAATGACCGCATCATTTCATTAATAGCTGTAGCTTTATCTTCCAGCTGAAACAAAGTGTTGACCAAGATTCCAGTATCTAAAGCTCCTTCATCAATCTTTACTCCGTTATTTTCTTCTAAATCACACCAAACTGGATAGACGTTATCAATCCCTTTACTGCGAGTTAAGTCACCGATTCTTTCAATTAATTCTTTCTGGATCTCACAAGCGTACACCCTTCCCTCTCCTCCTACTAAACTTGAAAGAGTTTCAATGAAATAGCCCCCGCCAGCTCCAAAGTCTGCCACTACATCACCTTCTCTGATATGAAAATGAGTGGCTACAATACTAGGTACTACAAAACGTCCTTGCACCAAAGGTGTATTCTCTGTCATGGATAAATTATACCCTACCGACTAGTGCTTTTTTCTGAAGCTGGGGGCAAAAGAATTCAATATCCTTATATTTTATTTTAAGTGTTTAAACACTTCAGGCACAAGATACATAAAGGAGCCAGCATGACTCCGTCTTTCTAAAATAACTGAGGCGAATACGCGAAGCATAAGAAAAAAAACGAGCAAGGTGAACTTATTGTTCATTGACGCTCGTTTTTTCTTAATGCGACAAAGTAGTCGTCCAGTTATTTTAGAAAGAGACAATTGTAGCGATGGAATCTCCCGCCTTCATCTTCATAATCTTCACGCCTTGTGTATCACGACCTAGACTCGGTACATCCTTAAGTGGCAACTTGATTACCTGACCCTTCTTGCTCATTACCACCAACTCACCTTCACTCTTCTCTTCTGTGGTTAAAGCTACGGCACCTACCACCTTACCAGTCTTGTCTGTCACCTTGGCTGTCTTAATACCGCTACCAGCTCGTGACTGAACCTTATATTCCTTAGCTGAGGTAGTTTTACCAAAACCGTTTTCGGTTACTACCAGAATCTCGCGATCTTTTTCACCCTTCTTTAGAACATCAGCTGACACAATCCGATCATCACCCTTGAGTTTCATACCTGCAACACCAGCAGCTGTTCGCCCCATCTCTCGCACATCACCTTCATCGAAACGAATGGCTTGTCCAGCACTAGTAATCAATGAAACCTGGTCACCCTTGGCAACAAACATGGCTGAGTTTAGCTTATCATCCGGTTTAAGGTTGATAGCAATCAAGCCACTGCGGCGAACATCTTTGAAAGCTGAAGCGTCTGATTTCTTGACTACACCGTTTTTAGTCACCATCATCAAGCTCCATTCACCTTCCCATCCATCTTTGCGGACTGGCAATACTGAAGTTACATGCTCATCAGAAGTTAGCGATAGGAAGTTCATGATTGACTTACCTTTAGTAGCTCGACGTCCTTCCGGAATTTCAAACATCTTGCACTGGTACACCTTACCTTTATCAGTGAAGAACAATAGATCACTATGAGTTGAAGTAGTCACCAACTTAGTTACCACATCTTCTTCTTTAGTGTTTAGATCTACAACGCCAACCCCACCTCGTTTCTGTGTCTTGTATTCAGATGGATTAGTTCGTTTTACGTAACCGCCCTTAGTTAGAACCAATACGCTCTCCTCATCAGCTACCAAGTCTTCAGCGCTAAGGTTTTTTACTCCACCTTTCACCACCTTAGTGCGTCGGTCGTCACCAAATTTATCAGCCGCATCGTTAAGTTCAGTCTTAACAATACCCATCATTTTCTTTTTACTCTTTAAAATGCTTTCCAGTTCTTTAATTAAAGCCTGTACTTCCTTAAGCTCATCTTCAATCTTCTTACGCTCAAGACCAGCCAACTTCTGCAGTCGCATATCCAAAATAGCCTGAGCCTGCACTTCAGAAAACTTAAACTCTTTCATCAACTGAGCGTGCGCCGTCGGGACATCTTTAGCAGCTCGAATCAACTTGATAATCTTATCAATGTGATCAAGAGCTTTCTTGAGACCAAGGAGGATGTGCTCACGATCTTTCGCTTTGTTTAAGTCGTACTGAGTACGTCGCTTAACCACCTCAGCTCGGTGCTTGATGTATTCCTCAAGAATCACCTTAAGTGACAAGGTCTGTGGCACACCGTCCACCAATGCCACCATGTTGAAGTGGAAAGTTTCTTCTAATTGAGTATGCTTATACAATTTATTTAAAACTGTCTGAGGATTAGCACCACTCTTCAGATCGATAACTACACGAATATCAGCCGTTGACTCATCCCGCATCTCCTTGATGCCTTCAATTTTCTTATCACGCACCAAGTTAGCAATCTTCTCTTGCATATCCGCTTTATTAACTCGGAATGGAATTGAGGTGATAACAATTGAGAAGTTTCCTTTCTTATCCTCAGTAATTTCAGCTTCACCACGACAAACCACACCACCCTTACCATTAGCATAAGCGTGAGCGATAGCTTTTTTATCAAAGATAATTCCTCCCATTGGGAAGTCAGGACCCTGAACAAATTTTAGTAGGTCGTTTGTGGTTGCATCAGGGTTATCAATCAAATGAGTAATAGCAGCCGCCACCTCACGTAAGTTGTGAGGAGGAATATTGGTGGCCATACCAACCGCAATACCTAAAGTACCCAACAAAAGTAGGTTTGGCATACCAGCTGGCAATACCTCTGGTTCCTTCTTGGTACCATCAAAGTTTGGTCGCCAGTCAACCGTATCTTTCTCTAAGTCACGCAGCATTTCTTCTGCCACCTTAGACATCTTGGCTTCTGTATAACGATAAGCCGCTGCTGAGTCACCATCGATCGAACCGAAGTTACCTTGACCAATCACTAGTGGATACCGGGTTGAGAATTCCTGCGCTAGCTTCACCATCGCTTCGTAAACCGCCACGTCACCATGAGGATGAAAACTACCAAGCACGTCCCCCACTACAGTCGCTGACTTCTTGAATTTAGCTGAAGCAGTTAAACCATTTAGACGCATGGAGTAAAGAATACGTCGATGCACAGGCTTAAGACCATCACGCACGTCTGGCAAAGCTCGAGAAGTAATAACACTCATGGCGTAGTCTAGGTACGCTGTGCGCATTTCTTCAGTAATGTTTTGTGGCACGATACCACGGATGTTCTCTGGATTTTCTGGAGATTCTTTAATAGTTTTTTTCGGCATAGAATTTTATATACGGCGGCTATTGTAGCACAAATGCGATGGGCTAAATATCCAAAAATTAAACAAACTGTTGGCTAATAATGTTCATCTGACGATGTACCGATCAAAATATATGTTGGTTCATCTATCGTTTCCAGGTCTTTTTCTGTTGTTGAAGTACTTACCTGCAAATCGGTTGAAGTTGAATATTCAACTACTTCAGTCGTGGTGGCTACTGGTTGGGAGTTTGTAGAACTGGCTATCATCTCATCTAGATCAAAGACTATAGAAGTACTGGCAGTTGAGGTGGTACTTAAATCTTCAAACTG
>CAYFXS010000005.1:0-5380 GCA_964347215.1 uncultured Candidatus Saccharibacteria bacterium | reverse complement strand
CAGCATCAGCTCGGCCTATCTCCATACCAGCAAACCGAGACGGGACAGACACCAACCAAATTACCACCACCACAGCAGTCAGTGTTACAGCGTAAGTAAGAGCGTAGCGATTACGCACATGTTTAGGTTTTTGGCGCAACTCTTCGATCTTACGTAGCATTTTATGATTATGACTTAAGGACCACAATATCTCCCGACATCGCAGCCACATCTTTTTTCTTGAGAGTTAACTTATCTACTGGCTTACCATTACTTGACCCCTCCTCTTTCAAGAAAGCTTCTAAAGCTTTTTTATCGTAATGCATTGGGATAATACACTTCGCTTCCAGCTTAGTGGCCAACTTCGAAGCCTGGGGCACCTCCAGTACGTCACCACCTCCAATCGGTACAAATAAAATATCTATATCACCTAATTCACCCAAAATCTTTGGGTCAATTTCTGGAGTACCTAACGCACCCAAGAAGACCATATTCATACCTTCTAAGGTAACTTGATAGATAGTATTGAAACGTTCTGTTTTATCGTAAGTAGTTTGCACTCCGTAACCACGTGCTGTTACGTCACCAATTTCATACACACCCGTACCCATAACTACAAAAGGCTGCTTATTGCCATGCGCCACCTGATCAACTCCGTCATGATCGGGATGCTTGATAGAAACAAAGGCTACATCTGAGCCGAATTTGACTGGTGATAATTTGGATTTCTTTGAAACTGGGTCGAAAGCTAAGGTCGTATCACCAAACGACACTTTAAAACACTGCCCACCGTGATGTGTAATTACCATAATGGAGATATTATACCCCGACCCTAACTTTCGGTCTATTTTGTCGAAGTATCATGAAATAATATCTATATACAAACCCTATCGAACAATAAGACCAGTGGGTATTTTTTGACAAATTATAGACAGACCGAAAGTTAGGGTGGGGTTATAAGGCCGCGGGCCGCAATCGCAAAGCGATTGCGGCTACTTGCCCAAATTAGTTTAAGTGGTATATTTTGAAAAGGGTCAGTGTACGAGTACATGGTAACAGGTGCTCAGTTTTCGAGTTTTGATTATCAGTAAACGGACGCTGATCCTCCGCCGCACTATGTTATTAACGAGTGCGGTTTTCTTATTGCTTGCGTTTTTATCTATCTATAGTACACCCCACTTTTACATTCTTGCTGTTGGGAATACCTCAATGCCTAAATTCTAGATAGAAATACGTTAAAATCACAAACTTTTATGTTAATGACGCATCCCAACATAAGGGGTTGCAAGAATGTAAGGGTCGGGGTATATTTGTCCCACTTCGTAAGAGGTTTATAAGTTTCTAGCGGCACACGTTTAACCCCGTTTATACGGTTATGGCCCAGAAAATACTTTGTATTTTCAACGAGAAATAGTTAAACGGACGCGTGTCGTCGGATTAAATACAAAATAAGTTATGTTAGGTAACGCTGCCGCGACTTTAGATCGCGTTGTATCAGCTGTTGTCCCAGGTAAAGATGCGGACGAGACAGCTGCTAAAGGAGGTGCTATGGCCACCTTCCTACAGGACAGCCCTACTCCACCACAAGAAGGTGAGATCGTAGAAGGGGTTGTTTCTGCTATTGGTCGAGCAAAAGTTTTTATTGATCTTCACCCATTTGGTACAGGTGTTATTTACGGTCGTGAATACATGAACGCCCGTGACATCCTACGTAAAGTATCTGCTGGTGACACTATCGCTGCCAAAGTAGTAGACGCTGGTAACGAAGATGGTTACATCGAGCTATCTCTCAAGGAGGCACGACAGGCTCTGATCTGGTCAGATGCTGATGCTGCCGTTAAAGAAGGTAAGATCTTCTCACTTGAAGTTAAAGAAGCTAACAAGGGTGGTCTTATCATCGACTGGCAAGGTGTCCAGGGATTCCTTCCTGCGTCACAGCTTTCAAGCGAAAACTACCCACGTGTAGCTGATGGTGATAAAGATAAGATTCTAACTGCTCTAAATGATCTAGTTGGTACTCACCTAAACGTGGTGATGATCACCGCTGATCAGAAAGAAGGTAAGCTTATTTTCTCTGAAAAGAGCCCACAAGAAAAAGAAGCCAAGGAAGAAAAAGTTAACAAGTACGAAGTTGGCGACGTTCTGTCAGGTGAAGTTACTGGCGCAGTTGACTTTGGTGTATTCGTTAAGATCGAAGACGGTCTAGAAGGCCTAGTACACATCTCTGAACTAGACTGGGGTCTAGTAGAAGACACTCGTTCACTATTCAAAGTTGGACAGAAGGTAGATGTAAAAGTTATCGAGGTTAAAGACGATAAGATCTCTCTATCTATCAAGCAACTACGTGAAAACCCATGGGTATCTGCTTCTAAGAAGTACACTAAGGGTGACCAAGTAGACGGTGTTGTTATCAAGTACAACAAGCATGGTGCTCTAGCTTCAATCGAAGAAGGTGTTGCTGGCTTGGTACACATCTCAGAATTTGCAAACGAAGACGGTCTTAAGACTGAACTACCACTTGGTAGCGTTCACAAGTTCACTATTACCCTATTTGAACCAAATGATCAGAAAATGACTCTCGGCTTCAAAACTGACGGTAAGACTGAAGAAAACGCTTAAGTTTATTACTCAAGCACGAAAAAACCGGCCTTCAGGCCGGTTTTTTCGTGCTGACACGGGCCATAATAAACCTCTTAATTTAGATAAAGTTCAAGGAATACAAAGCAAATAGACCGAGCCTTACCTGCTTGTAAGGTGAGGGTATATTTGACTGCAGTACGACGAAGAAATTCGTTAAATTTAGAGGTTTAGTTAAACTGATTCATAGCTTCCATCACCCCATCTTTCATGACCATCTCTACAGCTGATTGGGCCGTTTTTAAAGCCTCAGCTAAATCAGCCTGATCCCCAGACTTAAACTTACCTAATACGTGTATTGATAATCGATCACCCTTAGGACGCTTCAATTTACCAGTCCAAAAACTCTTTGGAGAAATGCCAACTCTGATACGGACAAAATCCTTGCTGCCGACAGAACCAATAATGGACTTGATACCATTATGGCCACCATCACCACGTCCTACCGACACCTTAATTTCACCTAGTGGCAGATCAACATCGTCGTAAACAACTATTAGTTGCTTGAGATTATTCTGATTAATGTATTTCTTCACCGACGAACCAGAGTTATTCATAAATGTGTCTGGCTTCACCAATGTCACTTCACCACCAGGTAACACACCTTCACTTACAAGCCCGCTATGCTTGGAGGATTGAAAAAAATTAGGAAAACTGTATTCACTTCTCAGATGATCAAGAAAAATGAAGCCTACATTATGACGAGTGCGGTCATACTTATCACCCGGATTACCAAGTCCTACTATAAAATGCATTGCGGTAAGTATAACAAACTGACGGCAAAACCTATGGTTTTGCCGTCAGTTTGTTTTGCAACAAAAATTCATTTATAATGTGTCGCAAGACACAAATTACTACTACTACTTTTCTACAACGCTATGAGTTCTTTAGACACCGAAAACAATAACCCTCCAACGGAAACAACATCAGAAAAAACTCCGAGTGCTTTCAAGGAGATTTTCCAATTCGCTCTGATTGCTCTCATCATCGTAATTCCAATCCGCATGTTCGTGGCTCAACCTTTTATCGTTTCCGGAGCCTCCATGGAAAACACTTTCTATTCTGGCGAGTACCTTATAGTCGATCAAGTTACCTATCACTTTAACGAGCCAGAACGAGGTGATGTGATCATCTTCCGGTATCCGAAAGATCCTTCAAAATACTTCATTAAGCGCATTATTGGTGTACCAGGGGACACTGTAACTATTGAAGGTAACGAAGTAACCATTTCCAACAAGAGAGAGACCATCAAGGAGGTACTAGACGAACCGTACGTAAAAGCCATGGAAGAAAACACTCATGTAAAAGATGAGTTAGGTGAGCGTGAATATTTCGTAATGGGTGACAACCGAGATCAAAGCTCTGATTCACGTGTGTGGGGTGTGCTACACAGAGAAAAAATTATCGGGCGAGCCTG
Organism: uncultured Candidatus Saccharibacteria bacterium; assembly: GCA_964347215.1. Lineage (GTDB taxonomy): Bacteria > Patescibacteriota > Minisyncoccia > Phycocordibacterales > UBA918 > OLB19. Next base: position 1,347 of record CAYFXS010000005.1, on the reverse strand, counting down.
GCTGCGCCTCTTCCCTTTTAATGCAGCAGAAATCATGCCAGGAGATTATCAAATAGACGTCGATTTATCGGGTAATAATAATTAAGTCATATGAGTCAAGCAGATGTTAGTGCCACAGAATTCATTAAACAAGCTATTAATACCGCCGAACACTTTGGTTTTTCTAGCGTCGATAGCCTAAAAAAAGTCCCCGAGTGTAAAAATTGTGAGAATAAAATTGAACACTCAGCCAGCGCTGTCGATCGTCGTATCGACAACCTACACGGACTTCTCACTGCCGGTATCCAAGACTACTGTGACAGCAAACTTAACGGTATCGAGAAACCGGTACTTTTCTACAACACAGCTCAAGTGCCTCGCTCTGGTGAAGTAGCATTATCACTACAGATCTTCAATGTAGAAAGCAGTATTGCGGAAGCAATTTTGATTCAGGCCACTAAAGCCATTGCTAATGGTCTTGGTTACACCAATCACTCTGTACGCATCAACTCTCTAGGTGACCGTGACTCATCAACTCGTTTTATTCGTGAGTTGAACAACTACCTGAAGAAACGTCTAGATGACATGCCTGAAGCTGCGCGTGAGCTGATGAAAGAGCATGCTATTTCAGCTCTCTTCCACCTAATTGAGAAGGAGCATGAATTGGCTTACAAATCACCCAATCCATTAGAATACCTAACTGATCAATCCCGTAAGCATTTCCGTGAGATCATCGAATATTTAGACATGGCTGAAACAGCCTATGAGATAGACCCTAAGCTAATTGGTCACCACGAGTGTTACTCAGACGCCTTATTTAGCTTAGATATGCTTGATGATGATGGTGAGCAGATTGGCGATTCTCCACTAATGATTCGCGGTGGTCGCTACAATGAGTTTATGCAACGCAAGACTCGTCAGGAGATTCCTGCTGCCGGTGCTGTGGTGGTATTACGAGAGAAAAAAGCTCCAAACCGTACCCCAAAACCAAAGCTTGTTACACCTTCAGTTTACGTTGTACAACTTGGTTTTGGACCAAAAATAAAAAGCCTCATTCTGATCGACCAACTGCGCCAAGTTGGAATCAACGTCTACCAAGACCTGGCCAGCAACTCATTGTCTACCCAACTACGCGATGCTGAAGCTAAAGGTGTCAAATACGTAGTGATCATCGGACAAAAAGAATACGTTGAAGATGCTGTGATTCTACGTGACATGAAGGGGCGAAACCAGGAACAAATTTCCACTACTGATTTAGTAACTAAACTGCGACGATCTTCAGCCGTTGCCATGAATACCTAAAGCAACCAATCAGACGGCCGTGAGGCCGCCTGTTTTTATATAAAAACAACAAAGGCCGACACACAG
>CAYFXS010000004.1:0-32531 GCA_964347215.1 uncultured Candidatus Saccharibacteria bacterium | reverse complement strand
GGTTCGGGTGAATTTAATTGGTCAGATACCAAACTAACTGCAGCCGTGTTAGCGATTCTGGTGGTGTCTTTAGTAGCGCAAGCTATTAATTTGTTGGTAGTTAGGACTTTCTATGCGAGTGGGCATACAAAAACTCCTTTCTTCGTTACTCTATTTGGCTCAGTGCTAGCGGTTCTGTTACTGATTGTCTTCTATAATTCTTATGATCCCAACTCTTCTTTCTCTCATATTTTTGTTTCTTTGATGAGGCTTGATTCAGTACCTGGTTCGGAAGTTCTGTTGCTGGCAGTAGCTTATAGTACGGCCCTCATTACACAAACGGGTGTGATGCTTTTGCTGGCAGCTCGTCGTTATCAGGTTTCATTGCAATGGATGTTCCGTCACTTATTCCATACCCTGTCTGCTTCCATGGTTGGTGCCATGGCTGCTTATGTAACTCTTAATTCATTGGAGTCATTTGTAAATCAAGATACTTTTTCAGGTATTTTCCTCCAAGGTCTAGTTGGGGGAATAGCTGGTATAGCTGGGGTTATAGCAGCCTATGCTTTGTTCGGCACTAAAGAATTAAAAGAGGTAGCAAGATCATTTAAGGTCAAGATATTTAAGGATACAGAAGTTGTGACTGCACAAGACGACATTGTCTAAAAAACTGCAAATTTCGCACGATAACTGCATCAATACATGAAGATAATAAAATGTAACCTATCTTCTATGGTGTAGGGACTGCTGGTGTGTTATAAAAGTGTCCTCAATCTATGAAAAAAGAAATTAGAAATTTCAGTATCATTGCTCACATCGATCATGGGAAGTCGACTTTGTCTGACCGTATGCTTGAAGAGACTAAGACTGTAGAAGCTCGTCTGATGAAAGATCAGGTGCTTGATTCTATGGAGTTAGAGCGTGAACGTGGTATCACCATTAAGATGCAGCCAGCTCGTATGCAGTACGAGAAAGGCGGTGTCGAGTTCACACTTAACTTGATTGATACTCCGGGACACATTGACTTCTCTTATGAAGTGTCACGAGCTCTTAATGCTGTTGAGGGGGTACTACTCTTGGTTGATAGTACTCAGGGAGTACAAGCCCAGACATTGTCTGTGTTGCAGATGGCTAAAGATCAAGGGCTGAAGATTGTGCCTGTACTAACCAAGATTGATGTTCCTCACGCTAGAGTGGAAGAAATTAGTGCTGACATTGTTAAACTACTTGATTGTGACGCGTCAGAGATTTTGGCTGCTTCTGGTAAAACTGGGGAGGGGGTAAAAGATGTTTTAGATGCCATTGTCAAACGAATACCAGCACCAGCAGAGTCTACTTTGGATAAATACAGGGGTTTGATCTTTGATTTTCAATATTCTAATCACCGAGGAATAATTGTCTACCAACGAGTTTTTGATGGCTCGGTTAAAAAAGGTGATGAGCTTAAATTTTCCGTTAGTGGTAAGACTTTCACAGCTTTGGAAGTGGGTATTTTATCTCCTCAGGAAGTTCCAACTGAGAGTCTAGGGGCAGGTGAAATCGGTTATATTGTGACCGGTATTAAAGAGCCGGGTGTAGCTTCAGTGGGGGATACTTTGGTTTTTGCTAAGGACAGTGCTGAAGCTTTGTCAGGTTATCAGGAGGCGAAGCCTGTGGTTTGGGCAAGTTTGTTTCCCGAAAGTCAGGATGACTTCACCTCACTTCGTCAGTCGCTTGAACGTCTACAGTTGTCAGATTCTTCATTATCATTTGAAGAGGAGTCTTCTGGGGTTTTAGGAAGAGGTTTCCGGTGTGGTTTTTTGGGGATGCTTCACTTGGAGATTGTTTCAGAACGATTACGTCGAGAGTTTAATATTGAGCTAATTATTACGGCTCCATCGATCGCTTATGAGGTGACGTGGAGTGATGGCAAGGTGGAACATATCTACGCTGCTACTCGTTTTCCAGATCACGGTGAGAAGGTGACAGTGCGTGAACCGTGGGTTCTAGGGCAAATTATTGTACCGCCTGATTATGTGGGTCCGATTATGACTTTGCTGTTTGAACATGAGTCTAATGCTATTGGTACTGAAGTTTTTGGTGACGGAAGAACTTTGCTGGTGATTGAAATGCCACTCCGAGAACTGATGCGTGGTTTCTTTGATCGTTTGAAAAATGTCTCTTCTGGTTACGCTTCATTATCGTACGAAATTGCCGAAATGCGTCCGGCCAATGTGACTCGTTTGGATATTTTAGTGGCAGAAGAAGTGATTCCAGCTTTCTCTCGTGTGGTGGGAATTATGCGGGCTGAAGAGGAGGCGAAAGCGATTACTGAAAAACTTTACCGTACTTTGCCTCGGCAGCAATTTGCCACAAAGGTACAAGCTCGTTTGATGGGTAAGTTAACTGCAACCAAGAAGTTGTCAGCAGTTCGTAAGGACGTAACAGCTAAGTTGTACGGAGGTGATATTACTCGTAAGCGTAAGCTTCTGGAGAAGCAGAAGAAAGGGAAAGCTAAGGCTTTGGCTCACGGTACTGGTAATGTGAATATTCCACCAGATGTATTTATGAAGATGATTAAGGATGATTAAAATTACTTCATCTACGGCGTCAGATTGCAAAAAATAACCCAAGCGGGGCACGTGCCCCGCTTGGGTTATTTTTATTATCTTCCTTGCATCTAAAGCAATTTTAATCTTCTCGAAATATTTGTTTTGGTATTTTATACATTTTGGATGAAATCCGAGGCGTCAAGAAACAATAGGATGAGTCGCATAAAGACATACGATGAGCTTTATTGTGACGATGACAACGAAGGAGTTCGCTAAAATTTATAAAATTACATGAAGATTGAAGCGCCGCCAGAGTAGGCAAACACCATCGAGATGACGATCAAAATAGCAAAAGCAATCCAGATCCATTTGATAGCTCTCTTCGTTCTTTTATCGTATAGGAATGACATAATGATAGAATGTTAACGTCAAAATAATAACATATGGTGCAATTCGGGCGAAAGAAAAAACTGACCGACTACATTTATACAAGACCCACAATCTTGGTTTTGTTGGTGATTTTATTTTTGTTATCAATCAGTGTGTATGACCGTTATACAATTGAAAGAGAGATGGCTGAGAGACGTAGTAAGGTAGAGTCTGAACAAGTTGATTTGATTGATCGTAAAGAAGACATTCAGGCTAAGGTTGACTATCTTTCTGGTGAGCGTGGTATCGAAGAAGAGGTAAGAAAAAACTTCGATGTGGCTAAAGAAGGGGAGCAGGTAATCATTCTGCTCGGTGAAGAGGATGAAGATAATGAGTTTGAAGTGGAGGAGGAGAAGTCAACTAAATGGTATCGGTTTTGGCGCTAAAATTTAGCGGTAAAAATAATTACAAGTGCATGCCCCGCCCTAATTTGCATACTAAACTTAATGTTTAAGTGGGGCTGATAAAAAGTTAGGGCTGGGTTATAATTAACGAGTATGGCAAAAACAGTAACAATTTACAGTACTCCCGTGTGTCATTTCTGTCAGGCGGCGAAGGAATATTTTAAAGAAAATAGTGTTGAATACACAGAGCACGATGTAGCAGCAGATGCTGAAAAGCGTCAAGAAATGATCGAAATGACCGGTCAGATGGGCGTGCCAGTTATTCGTATTGAAGATGATGTAGTGATCGGTTTTGACGAATCAAAAGTAGCTGAGTTGCTAGCCGCATAAATCACACTAACTACTGCGTTGAGTTTTAAAAAATGATACTCACCGTACATCAAGTACGTCTCGCATCATTTTTCTTACTCGCCTTGTATTTAGCGTGATTTATAGTGACTAGTTTCCAGGAGAGAGATAACGTAAGTGATTCATAAACACAAAAGCAGCGGGAGCCTACGGCTCCCGCTGCTTTTGTGCTAAAGTATCACCCATGTCCCTGTAGTTTAATGGATAAAACGACTCCCTCCTAAGGAGTAGCTCTAGGTTCGATTCCTGGTAGGGACACAATAACTCTTTATTTAATTCTAATGACTAAGTTATAATTATGAGCATGACAGAAGAAACACAGTTAGGTCATGATCATGGCGAAATGAAAGATTTGTTGACGACCAACAAACGACTTTTGGAGGAGAATAATAAATTACTTAAAAAAATCCATCGTGGTAATGTGATCCAGCTTTGGACCAGAATTGCCTGGTATTGTATTTTGATTGGTCTACCTTTCTTGTTGTACTTCTATGTACTGGAGCCTTATTTCACAGCGCTAGGAGCCAATTATGAGCTTTTTAAGGCCGGTATTAGTGAGATACCAGGTCTTAAGGGTCTAGACTTACTGTTAGATTCTTTAACTAGTGGTGAATAAAAAAAGAAAAGAGCGACTCCGTAAGGAGTCGCTCTTTTCTTTTGTACTTGGGTGAGAAGCGAATGCTTGGAGTTTCGCAAGACTCATTGTGGTATTTTTTAGACGAAGTACAAGAAATAACCAATGAGTGGACAGTCTCTGTAAGAGGCGGGCTTGAACCTTACAGGTTCAGTACACCTTTTGGTTATTTTAGTTCGTTATACTCCTAAAATACCGCAAAAGCTTTTCAAGCCTGCTCGATTTGTATGCACAAATCTTGCGCTACCCCAAGGCACAAGAAAAACCGCACGAGGCGGTCATTCTTTCTGTGCTTGGGGCCGGGCTTGAACCGGCGACCCTTCGCTCTTCAGGCGAATGCTCTACCAACTGAGCTACCCAAGCAAGTGGCAGATATCATAGCATAGTTTACAAATTTTTTAAGTGCTAAAATGCCTGATATGAAAAGTTTAGATTTTATCGAATTTGCTGGGTTGCTGAAGAGAGTGGAGCGTTTTAAAGATCAAACATATTTTCGTGATTTCGGCATTGAACGTTATGAGTCTGTAGCTGATCATACGTGGCGCATGACACTGATTTTGTGTTTGTTGAAAGATAAAATTTCTACTCCGTTCGACTTAGGAAAAGTTGTCACCATGATTGCGATCCATGACTTACCGGAAGTGTTAACTGGCGATTTGTCTCCTCTAGGTGAAAGTGGAACGGGTAAAGATAGTCATGCTTTTAACACAGCTAAAGCTAAAGATAAAAATCAATTAGAAGAATCTGCGGCTGAGAAAATATTTGCTAAGTTGGGAGATAGTGAGGGAGGAGAGTTGTTGGAGGTTTGGCAGGAAATCGAGAAACAAGAAACTTTCGAAGCTAGGTTGGTAAAAGCGATTGATGCTTTGGAGGGGAGAATTCAGGCTTGGCAATACTTAAAAGATGCACCTTATCAAACTACCGAACATCATGAGTTCAATAAGACTTACAAAGTTGATCTTTTTAAAATTGATCCAGCCTTAGAAGAAATTTGGAATGATCTGTTGTTTGAGCTTGAGAATACTTTTAAAAACAAAATCCACACCAAAACTATTGAGGGTGTGTAAATCAGGCTGGACAGCGTTTTAAAACTAACTATAATCAAATTAATGAAACTAACGAACACAATTCGGACTTGGAGCAGTTTTTGTTCCTCCACCATTAATTCTCCGCAGTAGAAGGTGGTTTTTGTGTTTTATACTCCAGAAATAGAAAATCCGCCTTCTGAGGCGGATTTTTGTAATAAAAATTTGATGACTCAGATTGGTTCTAAAAGGAGAGATAGGATATGTTGCTTCAAACCTACACCCCTTTAGGGGAAAAAGCTGAAGTGGTGGAGGGGATCATAATTGGTATACCTTCACCTAGTGGTGGCCCACTGTTTTGGGTGTCAGTAAAATTACCTGACAATCGTCAGGTGAAAAAGCTGATTGTGCCAGGTGAGGAAGTGGTAGCCATGGCTGCAGAGTAACTTCGTCATTTAAAATTAAAAACCGGCCTTGGGGCCGGTTTCTTATTTATTGGAGTTCGTTTTAACCTTAAGTTTGGTACTGCGGTCTTTGTCTACCTTTGGTAATCTGATTTCTAATAGACCATGTTTTTCTTGTGCGTCAGCTTCGTCGATTAGTACTTCTTCAGGGAGTAGGAGAGTGCGTGAGAAAGAGCCCCAGAAAAGTTCTCGGTGGTAGTAGTCATCATGTCCGGTTTCTGGTACTTCCTGACGAACACCTTTGATAGTTACCATGTCTCGAGTGATAGCGATATCAAGATCGTCTGGAGCAACGCCAGCCACTAGTGCACGAATCACAATAGCGTCACCAGTGTGATACATGTCTACAGGCAGTTCACCCTCCTGCACCTCTTCATCTTCATCTAGACCTGCTTGACCATGCCATTCAGACTCATCTTCAAAATGAGCTTCTTCAGCTTGATCGTTTTCACCAAACTCATGCTCCTCATCAAGGATTTCGTCATACTCATCGACGTTAACTGAACCGGTGAGTCTCTCTAGAAATGATGGTCGTTTCATCTTGATAGAGCAGAGGGAGTTAGCGCCCTCTGTAAAGGTCAATAATTACAGTTTTATTTTAGCATGAAAAAAATAGGTCAGTTTAAGATATTAACTTTTTTCGCTGGTCTACGTACGACGCCTGCGAGCTCGGCGTCGGTTAATCTTTTGGGCAGCCAGGTGTCTAGCTTCAATAATTTTTACTTTTTCAAAGATCAAGAAAAGCACGATAATACCCATCCAGACGAAAAGGAAAACACCAAGGATTGTCTCACCGTTGGCGTCCATGATGAAAAAGTTGAACATAGCATGGAGGATGATGGCAATAAATAAACCGATTGATCCAAAGGCTAGTTTTAAGCGACGGTTTTTGTAGAAGGCCATGGCCATAAATGCACCGACAGTTCCTGAGGCTAAGACGTGGAGCAGGGTGGCACCTAGGAAGCGGAAAAAGCCAGTGAGAGCAGTGTTGGCTAGGTCACCTGATGATAAGGGGTTGAAAATGAATAGAGCGTTTTCTAAAGCGGCAAAGCCTAAGGCTACCGTCACCATATAGATAATGACGTCGATCGGTTCATCGACAGCTCTTTGCCATAGAACCATAGTTAAGGCGGCGGAGTATTTAAGTGTTTCTTCGATAATAACCCAGACAAAAATAAGATTTTCACCATGGAAATAATCAATGGCGTATCTTTGAATAGGGAGAGCTAGTGGTACAACCATCATTCCACCAATAAAGGCTAGAGCTATCAATAGATAAGGTTCTGGTTTTTCTTTATCTTCTCGTAGCCAGAACCATAGCCAAAATAAGGCTGGTATTAAACCGCCAACAAAAGCAATCGCAAAATGCGTTGATTCCACCCCGACCCTTACATTGCCACTACAAGCGAAGCTTGCGTGCCAAATGCAGTTAGTTTGTTGATAATAATCGACATCATATTATTAATTATTTTTCTCACCCAACACAGTGGCAATGTAAGGGTGGGATCCATATGAGTATTGTAGCAAGAAAGCTGGATGACCTTACGGTCACCCAGCTTACAATGGGGAGATGCAGAATCAGAAAGGCGCGCCGGATTGCGCGCCTGGTGGTTTATTCGGTTAGTGAATATGGAAGCCACAACTTGCTTCTATCATGAGCATGTCTTGCATGACTATGTCTGCATCCACTTTCCGTACCTTTACAGGGTGGTGACCTTCTTCTTGGTACTGAGGATCAGGTTGTAGAATAAAACCACTGATTCTTACTGATGTTCCATCACCAGAGCAGAATTCATTTACCTCGCCAATAAACTTGTGAGTCACCACTAGTCCTCTGTTAGGGCATGTCCACGGTTTCTTCACCTCCACAATCTTTGGAGGTGTGTTGAACTTCCCGCCGTCAAATCTCGCCATTTTTCCCTCGCTGTTGCTCGATTTGAGGGTACTATATTAAAAATGAAAGTAGAGGTCAACTTTTATCTGCATAAAGTAAATGCTGGGTGACCCCGTACGGGGTCACCCAGCATTTACTTTATTTATTACATCTAGACCTTAGGCCAAGGTGCGACCATCAACATGTCGGTATCCTTTAGTTCATCAGGCAGTTCTTGCCAGATGGTTTCAGTTACAAACGGCATGTATGGGTGCAGTAACTTTAGGGAGGTGATTAGGTAGTGGTGTAGAAGTCTTTGTCGTGAGGCTCGCACATCACCTCCTTCAGCTAGTAGTGGCTTAGAATCTTCAATTACAGTACTAGCGAAGTGATCCCAAACAAAGTGGTAAATCTGTTCAGAAGCTAGGTCAAAGCGGTCGCGATCCATGTGTTCTGTGATCTCTTTTATCGCTGGGAATAGATTTTTCTCCTCGTAGACTGTGTCTTCTGGAGTGTGGTCAACTCCAGGTGTATAGCCCTCTAGGTTGTCTAAGGTGAAGCGAGTGATGTTCCATAGCTTGTTAGCAAACTTCTTGTACGCATTAACCTTATCAGGGTCTAGGTTCATATCTGCTCCCGGTACGTTGTTTACCATTAGACCCATGCGCAAAGCATCTGTTCCGTATTTTTCCTGAATTTCGCTAGGAGCAATCACGTTACCTTTACTCTTACTCATTTTCTGCCCTTTCTTGTCACGCACCATACCGTGCAAATAAATCTTTTTAAATGGCACCTCATCAGTGCGGTAAAGACCAAGCATAATCATGCGTGCTACCCAGAAAAATAAAATATCCCACATCGTATCCACAACACTAGTTGGGTAGTAGTTTTTGAAATCGTCTCCGTCAGGGAAATCAGTTGTAGCAAGTGGCCACTGACCACTAGAGAACCAGGTGTCAAAAGTATCTGGGTCAACTTCAACAGCTCCTGAACATTTTGTACATTTATCAATTGATTCATCCAAATCAACCATGCCGTGTCCGCAGTCAGTACAGATCTTAGCTGGGATTGGAATACCCCAAGCAATCTGACGAGCAATTGGCCAGTCTTCTATGTTCTCTAACCAGTGTCGGAAGACGCGCTCATCTCGTTCAGTGACGAATTCAAAACGTTTATCATCCAAAGCTTTAAGGGCTTTTTCTGCCAAAGGTTTCATATGGACGAACCATTGTTCCTTAATCTGAGGTTCAATCTCACGATTACACTTGTAGCAGCAGGGTACTGAGTGTTCGTAGTCTTCATCAATTTTTACCAGCAAACCTTTGGCATCCAGTTTGTCGACAATCTTTTGGCGGGCATCTTTGATGTTCATGCCTTCAAACTCTTCACCAGCAATTGGTAGTAATTTACCGCGCCAGTCGATAATTTGTTCAAAGTCTAGATCATGTCTCTTAGCGATTTCTGCGTCCACGTTAGAGTGCCATGGAGTAATAGTCATGACACCTGAACCCATTTCAGGATCACCAGCCTCGTCTTTGATGACGGTGGCTGTGATTGGTCCGTTAATCCATTCCAGTTCAAAAGTGTCACCATGTTTGTATTCAGCGTAGCGCTCATCGTCTGGGTGCATAACTACGTATTTGTCGCCAAACTTGGTTTCTGGTCGTGCGGTACCGATGACAAATGGTCCGTATTGGAAGTAATAGAATGGGTCTTTTCGCTCATCGTAGGTTACTTCAAGGTTGGAGAAAGAAGTTTGATGTTTTGGACACCAATTAACTGTACGAGCACCACGGTAGAGAAGTTCGTCTTCCTCTAGTTGTTTGAATGTGTCGTAGACAATCTTTACTACTCGATCATCAAGGGTAAAGAGCTCTCGTGTCCAGTCACACGATGCTCCAAGTGAGCGTACTTGGTCTTCCATTGATGATTTGTTTTCTTGTACAAAATCCCAGATTTCATTGTAGAGTTCTTCACGAGACATGTCGAAGCGTGAGCGTTTTTGCTTCTGCAAGTGCTTTTCGTAAACTGCTTGAGTTTCAAAGCCAGCGTGGTCTGAACCAGGTAGCCAAAGAGCTTTCTTTCCGCGCATACGCTCAAAACGCATCATGATATCTTCCACTGTTACGAAGAGGGCGTGACCAGCATGTAGAGAAGCGTTAGCGTTCGGTGGAGGCATGACAATAGTAAACGGCTCTGTCCGTTCACCATCTTCATTAGGCGGTAAGTTTTCAGGTGAAAAATAACCTGATTCTTCCCACATCTTATAAATATCAGCCTCGTGTGCGGCTGGGTCGTAAGGTTTCAAAAAAACCTCTGGAATACTACTTTTTTGCTCGCTCATATGAAGCGAATCGTAGCATGAATACAGCTGGTTTTAAAGCTATTTTGTATTCTACTGAACAGCTGTTGTTAGATAGAGAAATGAGTCGCTATTCGGTATCAAGTGATCTATTTCCGTCGGCCTTTATGTACTTACTAGCAGCGGGATTGCTGGCGTTTTGAGAACGAGCGTGGCCAGCTAAGGCAATCATGATTGAGTTGTCGGTAGACATCTTACGGTGAGGGAAGTAAACCTCTACATCAGGATGACTTTCTAGCAGGGCGGCGTTGAAACTGTTGCGTAGGAACTGGCTAGCGCTAACACCACCACCAACAATAAAAGTTTTAGCTCCATACTCGTCTAGTGCAGACCGAGTTTTTTTGATCAGAACTTCTTCCACCGCATCTTCAAAGTCTCTAGCGATGGCTTGCTTGTCTGTTTCGAGTAGATTTTTTTCATCTATGGCGTAACGAACAGCGGTTTTAAGTCCAGAAAAAGAAAAATCTAAGTCACCACTATGTAGCATTGGTCGAGGTAAGTCTGCGTAAGGTGGCAGATTATGCTTTCGAGCTTTCTCGGATAGTTTCTCAATCTCTGGTCCGCCTGGGTAGGATAGTCCGATCATGCGAGCTACTTTGTCGTAGGCTTCACCGACAGCATCGTCTTTGGTTTGTCCAACTTTTTCGTATTCACCCCAGTTTTTCATGAGGATAAATTCAGTATGTCCACCAGAGATGAGTAGGGAGATGGTCGGGAATTCTATCCGAGATAACTGATCGTCTTCTTCAACATCAAAAATACTAGCTAGTAGGTGGCCTTCCATGTGGTTTACTGGAACAATCGGGATGTTCCAAACAGTAGCTAGAGCTTTGGCAAAATTTACACCGACCCAAAGGGCTGGTTCTAAACCTGGTCCTGAAGTGACTGCGATAAGGTCGATCTCGGGTTTTTCATGAGTGTTTAAGAAGTTGGTTAGTACTTCGGTCATGTCTGGTTCTCGATAGAGAAGTTCACTCAGTTCCTCAACCTGTTCTTGGGTCAGTTCGTCTTCACTCTTCTCCAGTAGCTCCGCTTCTTCTAGAGCAACTTCTAGTAGGGGGGTTAAAGCTTTAGCGTGCTCGCGCTTGGCCATAGCAGGGAAGATTCCTCCATATTCAGCATGCATTTCAACTTGGGAACGTAGGCTGTTGCCCAAGATTTCGTACTTTGCTTCTGGAAACTGACCTTCTACTGAGACAATGCTAACAGCGCTTTCATCGGCAGAAGTTTCAATGGATAGAATTTTCATCTGGCTACAATAACCTAATTTTCAACGAATTCAAATGGTAAGTCGCTGAAGTTTTCGACTCGGAAGTTGGCGGCGTTTTTATGACCACCACCACCGTATTTTTGAGCAATAGTCGCTACATCGGTGTCACCATGGCTACGCATGGATACGTGCACGTGACCATCGTATCTATAATAAACAATTCCGATTGGAGTTTGCTCTTCTTGTAGATTCAGTCCAGCTAATCGGTTGCCTAAAATTGAACGATAAGTTCGTTCTGCATTAATAACCCAGATTTCGTGTCCTTCAAAAAGGACTCGTTCTTTGTACTTCAGAATGTTATTTACTAACTTATCTTCAAAGCGTGCTACCAGATTTCCCTTAGCGATGAATTGTAACCGTTCTTTATCGTCTTTTAGAGATTCGATCATTAAATCCCAAGATTCAAAAGTCATTGGGTAAAGACCGATGGCAGTGTTGTACTCACGGTTGTCCATCATTTGGAATTTCCATAAGTCATGATCCTCAACTTGTAGGAGAAGTTCAGGCACATCTGTTTCAGGATGGAAGTATTTCCAAGCTAGGTAGGCACCTGAATGGTCGTTGTCGAAGATATTTTCTGGAAAACTCTCCACATCAGCTTTGCGGGTTTGGTGATGGTCCATCACCAAGACTGACTTGTTGGTATCCAATAACTTTTGTAATGTCTCACGATCAAAGCTGAAGTCTACGATGTAGATTTCTTTATCAGTTAGTCCGGCTGGAGGATTTTTATGATCTCGGTGAGGAATATATGATGCGTTGTCACCATATTTTTTCCAGGCAGCGTAAGCGGCACCAAAACCGTCGCGGCAATTGCCATGGTAAATAATCACTACGTCTTTCAATGTTTCGTTCTCCATAACAACTGTTACTTAAACTTATATGTGCGCGTACCAAGATTTGAACTTGGGACCTCCCGCATGTCAAGCGGACACTCTAACCAGCTGAGCTATACGCGCTGTTCTATTGGTTGCCGATTATAGCAAAATATTCCTCAGCTAGGTAGACTAAACGTCTTCTGATGGCCACATTTCCGCATCTAAGGCTGCAAACACCTTTGTAATCACTGTAAGTTTCTTTTCCTTCACTCCTTTTGTCAACATTTACTTGTTTGAAATTCTTGATTGGTAGTGATAGTTCTTTTGCCCAGTACCGCCGCATCTCTTCTGGTTTCTGATCAGATCTTAGATATAGTTCACAGCGAATTTTTTCTATGTCAAAATTATATATTGTTTCTAGTCCTTTTATAAAGAATCGTAATGTGTTGGGGTCAGAGCTACCGAGGGCAGTTTCAACATTTTTCTTAGATCCTTCAGCTAAGTATAGAACTGCTAAGGTTAGTTCCAATATATGTTTATTGTTGGTGTCAATGTTACTTAACGTTTCTTTTGCTTCAGTTTTGGCCAACTTCAAACGTTCTTGCTTTTGAGTGTTGTGCCACTTCACTGCTTCCTTGCGTGCTTTTACTAATGCATTTTGCCAGTTTTTATGGAGTTGTGCTTTTTGCCTTGTTGTTAACTCAATGCCCTTAAACCAGTAGCTCAGAGTTGATTTGGGGATGTTTAATTGGTTGTGAACATATGCTAGCGATTTACCTTGCTTTCTTAGTTTGATTGCTTCTGGTTTTAAATGGGACCATTTAGACTTCATTTATACATGATACTTTCTTAGGTTCAAATAAACAAGTTATATACAACGTTTTCTGTGCACATCAACTCACAGTAAGGTGGTTGATTAAGGTATAATCCGGGGCATTGTAAATAATTATTTGGTTATGTTCAGTAAATTACTTGGCCTGTTCAAGAAGAACGAAGCTGAAGCTGCTCCAGTAGCTCCGGCAACAGACAGCACTTCGGCTGAAGAAGTGGCTACAGAAACAGCAACTGAAACTGAAGTTGAAGCGAATGAAGCTCCAGCGGAAGCAGAAAAAACTGTTTAAGTTTATTAAAAAAAGGCAGGTGCGCTAGCGCACCTGCCTTTTTTTATGCTATATATAAATTAATGATAATTTTGTATCCGACAGAAACGCTTTATGCCTTAGGGGTGAACGCTCTAGATAAAGAGGCGGTAGATAGTCTACAAAAACTTAAGGGGAGAGGAGACGATAAGCCACCTAGTTGGTTAGTACGGAATATCGAGGATATAAGTCAGTATGGAGTAGTGACTGAAGCGGCGGCAAAAATCGTAGAACGATTTTTACCTGGATCACTGACTCTGATTTTAGATGCTAGAGATAGCGTTCCTAAAGAAAGTTTAGCCTCAGATGGTACGATCGGTTTCCGTATTTCACCAGATCCGATGGCAGAGAAAATTATCTCCGCCTTTATGGATGAGTATGGAGTCCCTTTGACTTGTACGAGCGCTAATGTGAGTGGAGCGCCTACTTTGCCAACGCCAGGAGAGATTCTGCAGCAGTTTGGTGAAAAAGCTAATTTGATTGATGAGATCCATGATGATGGGGCTCGTAAAGGTTTGGCTTCTACTGTAGTAAAAGTGACTGGAAGTGAGGTGCAAATCTTCCGTGAAGGAGAGATTTCAGAAGCTGATATTCGCTCGGTGTTAGAATAAAAGCTGGGCGAGCTTTGCCCGCCTAGTCTGAAAGAAAACCTGTTTCCGTACGTCTAAAATACAACTGCTCCAAATACTCCTGATTCGAATTATGATTTTTTTGGATCTTACTTAGAGCTTTAATCATGAAAAAAGAAACAAACACAACCGCTGCTAAAGCGGCTTATACCGGTTTGATTCCTAACAAACCAATTGCTTTTACTTGGTTCACAGCCAAGCCTAGTTTGTGGCTGGGTATTTTAGCTGTGCTCGGTGTAGTAGTGGCTCAAACCGCTGGATCAATGCAGTCTTTCCTGATTAGTACTTTTGTTGACACGTTGTTAGCAGCTAATAACTTGGCGGCTCAGATTGAGGTGGTTTATCAATGGATTTTCATATTCATTGGTTTATTGGTAACTATTTATATTGGCTGGCGAACAGCTGGTTATGCGGGAGCTACTTTCGTGATACGACAAAATAAATTGGCTGGGAAAATTCTGTATCGACATACAGCGGCTCATTCTCATACTTATTTTACTGATAATTTTTCTGGATCAGTTTCGAACAAGATCGCTCATGCGTCAGACGGAAGTAGTGAGATGTTACTCAGCGTACTGTTCGATGTCTCGCGTCATGGTACGGGAATTATTGTATCTGGAACTTTGTTGGCTCTTGTCAGTCCTTGGTTAACACTCGGTTTCTTTGTGGTAATTGTGATTACAGTCTTCATCAATTATTTTTTGGTGCAGATTAGACGACCGATGGTGGAGAGATTTTCTGCGGCGACAACACTTTTGCGTGGTCAGGTAATTGATACATTGACCAATGTGCAGGCTGTACGTCAGTACGCCAATTTTGCTGAGGAAGAAAAGCGTATCTATGACTATATCGAAGATCGGGGTAATAAAGATATTAAGCAGTGGCATTTTGCTCAGCATATAAACACAATTAACAATGTGCTGGCTTTGATTATGACTAGTGCGGTATTGTGGGCTACTTATACATTTCTAAAAGAAGAGGTGGCAACTCCCGGTAATGTCATCTTGGTGATGATGGCCAGCTTTACGGCTTCGTACTCGATGCTTTCGATTGGAGAGATCTTCAATAGATTAATGCGTTATTATGGTGAGACCCAGGAAGGTTTAGAGGGTATTTTGATTGATCATGAGATTAAAGACGCAAATAACGCCACTGAGTTAAAAACGGAAACAGGTGAAGTAAGTTGGAATGATGTTGTTTTTGACTACGGTCAAAACCGAGTCTTCGATAACTTCAATCTTAATATAAATTCTGGGCAAAGAGTTGGTCTGGTTGGTCCGTCTGGTGCTGGTAAGACTACTTTTGTGTCTCTACTATTGCGTCAGCATGATATTCAGTCAGGAGTCATTGAAATTGATGGTCAAAACATTGCACATGTGACTCAGGATTCCTTACGTGAAGCGATGGCAGTGGTGCCGCAAGAGCCATTGTTATTCCATCGGACTATTCGTGAAAACATTGCTTATGGTAAGTCAGGCGCCAGCGATGATGAGATTATTGAAGTGGCTAAAAAAGCCCAGGCGCACGACTTCATTGCAGAGTTGCCAGAGGGTTACGATACTTTGGTAGGGGAGCGAGGTGTGAAACTGTCTGGTGGTCAGAAGCAACGGATTGCGATTGCTCGAGCCATGCTTAAGGATGCTCCGATTCTTATTCTTGACGAAGCTACTTCGGCTTTGGATTCTGAGAGTGAGGTGGAAATTCAGAAGGCGTTACAAGCCTTGATGGAAGGTAAGACGGTAGTGGCAATTGCTCATCGATTGTCTACTCTGCGAGAAATGGATCGTATCTTAGTGCTAGAGAATGGTCAGATTGTGGAAGATGGTTCACACGAAGAGCTGACTAAGGCTGGTGGGACTTATGAGCGATTGTGGAAACATCAAGCCGGTGGCTTCCTGCAGGAATAGCTTAAAATTGAGCGTCTACTGCGTTAAGTAATGAAAAATGACCCTCCCTGGAGCATCCGTCCCAGTCGGGTCTTTTTTCATTACTTGTCTTGTATCCATCTCAATTTTAAGCTATTCCCAAATCTTGCTTTTCCTCGCATCTACAGCAATTTAACTAATCTTGATTGTAGAGAACTATAAAAGACGGCGGCCAAAGGCCGCCGTCTTTTCGTATTTCTCCTTAATTTCTCCTTAATAATTATGTAGTGTCAACTTTACATATTTTGCTCAACTCGCTAAGGTCATCTTAGTAACTAGTACATTGGTAATAAAAATGATGACAAATATTATGCATTGATGGGAGGTCAGCATGCTACATGAAGTTATTCTGCCAGGTGGTGAATCAGTGAAAGTTCCGGCCGTCATTGATGACAGTTGGATGGTAGATGGTAAAACGGGCTATTTGGATCCAAATCTCTTAGCTCCTTATGCGAATCAGCCGAGGACCTATATTGATCCTGTGAAGCTGGATGAGTTGGTGGCTAGCATTGCCAGTCAGGGTGTTCGAGAGAAGATTATTATTACTCCGGTTAAGTTTGCCCCGTGGGCAGCTTTCGAACCTGGCGATGAACATCTGCCGTTCCTGATCGTTAGTGGTCATCGCCGCCGTAGATCATCCATCGCAGCTAAGGTGGATGCAGTTCCAGTCGAGGTCAGAATATATGCAGATGAAGCTGCGTTTGACGCAGATGCTGAGGTTCTCAATGATCATAGGCAAAATTTGACTGAGTTAGAGATCGGATATCGGTTGCGCCGCGATTATGAAAGAGGTAAAAAAGTATCAGAGCTCATGAGAAGAGACGGCAGAACTCGTAAGTGGGTGACCGATCGGATCTTCCTTACTTTCTTGTGTCCTAAGATTCGTGAACGTGTATCTCCTGAGCTAAAACGTCGTGATCGCATGGCAAATGGTTTTGCTGGGGCGCTTGGATCCCTTGCTTTGGGCAGAAAGTTTCGGTTCGATGAAGACCTGGATATTGAAGGTAGGCTGAAGGAGTTGGGCGATAAAAAACCTTTGTCTCCTAATGCTACCATCAATGAAAGAAGGTATCGTTTGCAACATGCGTACCTCAACTTTTGTTCTCGCAAAGGCTGGAAGGCAACAGTTTCAGAAAAGTTTGTTCGAACTGGCGAAGAGCCAGAAGTCAATCCATATGGTGGTCGGGCAAGTGTAGGTTCTATTGAAGAATCAGCTTCTGAAGCGTCAAAAATGCCAGTCGGGATACGAGCACAGTTGATTGATTGGTTTAATTACCTTCATAAAACTGGCTTGTTGGATATGACCGAGAAGAACCTGAGTAAAGGTCTATCTAACGCAGTGGCTCAAGATCTTGAATCTTTTGCAGGTGTGTTAGATATGGTTGGAGCTACGATGCGTAAGGTGGCCGAAACAAAACCTCGGTATTCAGATGAAGTGCTGGGCGATCGTATTCGGCTGGAACAGAAGGTTATCAACAAATTGATCGGCTGACCCTTGCCGATGGCATTATTTACCGCGGGCGTGCACGACTCTGATTTATTGCAGAGCGCGCCCGCGGTTTTTTTATGTAAAACCATTGTGGGGGATAGTGAGTATTATATAGCAGATATGCTATATTTGTTTATATAGAGATCTAGGTTACAATCTTTAAGTAATTTAATAAAACCTATATGTGTGGAATTTTTGGATACGTTGGAACTAGAACTGCTGAACCTATTTTGTTAGATGGTTTACGAACTCTTGAGTATCGAGGCTATGACTCAGCTGGTATTTATGTGCCTGGTTATGGTTCCGTTAAGGCGGTTGGTCCGATTGCTAATTTGGCGGAGGCTATTACCGAAGACATTAATGGTTCTTCCGGTATTGCTCATACTAGGTGGGCGACCCATGGTGAACCAACGATGAAGAATGCCCATCCTCACAAAGACATGTCTGAGAGTGTTTGGTTAGTCCATAACGGTATTATTGAAAACTTTCGTGAGATTAAGGAAGGCTTAATGATGCAAAGCATCACTTTTGAAACTGATACTGACACTGAGGTCTTGGCTAAACTAGTGGGCTCACTTTACACCGGTGATTTGCGACAGGCGGTGCAAGAAGCTTTGCAGCGGGTGCGTGGTACCTATGGTATTGCTGTGATGAGCGATAAGAATCCGGGTGAGATAGTAGTTGCTCGGATGGGTAGCCCGATTGTGCTTGGGGTGGGTAGTGATGGTAACTTTGTTGCTTCCGATCCTTCGGCTTTGTTGGCGCATACTAAGGATGTGGTTTTCCTGGACGATGGAGAGATTGCGGTTATTACTAAAGATAGCTATGAGGTGCTTACTACTAGTGGAGAGAAACAAGACAAAGCGCCTGAGAAAGTAGAGTGGGATATGGAAGCAGTGCAGAAGCAGGGCTATGACCATTTTATGCTGAAGGAGATTAATGAAGCTCCTGAGGTGATCCGTAATACTATCAGGGGGCGTCTTCTTAAAGAAAAAGGTCGTGCTAAGTTAGGTGGCTTAGAATCAGTCTTGAAAGACCTTACTTCACTCAATCGGTTGCAGATTGTTGGTTGTGGTTCAGCTTTTTACGCTGGCCAGGTGGGGCGATATATTCTGGAGGAGTACGCTGGTTTGCCAGTGGAAGTGGAGTTAGCTAGTGAGTACCGTTATAAAACCAATCATCCAGACAAGAAGAGTGCGGTGTTGGCAATCTCTCAGTCAGGAGAAACGGCTGATACTCTAGCCTCTATTCGTACAGCAAAAGAAATGGGGTTGCTGAGTCTAGGAGTGGTTAATGCTGTTGGATCGACTATTGCTCGTGAGACTGATGCTGGTGTTTATAATCATGCTGGTCCGGAAATTGCTGTAGCGTCGACTAAGGCTTTTATTTCACAGCTCACAGTTCTGGTGCTGCTGACCTTACTAATTGGTCGTGAAAAGGGTATGTCTCAAGAAGAGGGTCAGGAAATTGCGGAAGGTTTAGAGACTTTGCCTGAGGTGTTAGAAAAAGTACTAGAGAACGTTGATCAAATTAAAGCGATTGCTGAGAAGTATGCTGACTACCGGGATGCTATTTTTATTGGTCGAAAATTTCACCGTCCGATTGCGTCTGAAGGTTCATTGAAGCTAAAAGAAGTAGCCTACATCCACGCTGAATCTTACGCTGGTGGGGAACTAAAACATGGTCCGATTGCCATGTTGGAAGAAAATTTCCCTGTAATTGCAATTGCTCCTCAGGATGACGTTTACGAAAAGATGATTTCCAATATTGAGGAAGTGAAGGCTCGTAAGGCGCCGGTGTTAGCTTTTGCGACCGAGGGTGATACAAACATCGCTAATGTGGCTGACGATGTGATTTATCTACCGAAAGTACACCCAATTCTGCAGCCAATTGTAACTACGGTGCCGCTGCACTTACTGTCATACTATATTGGTATTTATAAAGAATTGAACGTTGACCGTCCGCGCAACCTTGCCAAAAGTGTAACAGTGGAGTAATTTGTTTTCTGGGAGGTTTCAAAGATGAGGTTGATATGCATCCTTACTACACGAAACCAAAACCGAAGCCGTACCAACTTGTCGATGTCCTGCCTTCTACGGAAGAATTGATTGAGGCGGAGAACTGGATCAACTTGTTGCCTGACTTCGTACAAAGACCAGCTCTACTCAAATTGATTAAGTGGTTAGCCATGAAGAGTAATAAACTCCCAGTGGTGATTGCTGTCGAGCGCAAGATCGGTTTGGATTGAGTGAGTTGAAGATCAAAAGGGCGCCCCGTGGGGCGCCCTTGCTTATGACTTATTGATTTCTGCCACTACAGCAGCGTGATCACTAACGCCAAATTCTAGTCGCACGTCACTGACTTTGTATGGTTTTTGTGAGAAAACGTAGTCGACCATGAAGTCAGTAAAGAGGTGCGTGAGGGTCGGGTCATCTCCTAGTTGGTGGAGATTTTTATCTAAACTACTGGTGTATTCCGTGGGTATGTTGTCAGAGTATTGAGTTAATAACTGTTTGTATAACGGGCTGTGATCGCGAGGTATGTTGAAATCTCCGCACAGGATGTGTGGTGGAAGTTCAGAAGTGATTTGTAACATAGCTGTCA
The DNA here is from genome assembly GCA_964347215.1 of uncultured Candidatus Saccharibacteria bacterium. Lineage (GTDB taxonomy): Bacteria > Patescibacteriota > Minisyncoccia > Phycocordibacterales > UBA918 > OLB19. The sequence goes on along the minus strand of CAYFXS010000004.1, from coordinate 12,608 downwards.
TGTCTTCTATTTGGGCCTGGTTTGGTTTTTCACCCTGAGGTGTCCAGGTGAAGTGGGTGGTAGCAATATGAAAATCGACATTGTCTATCTGTAGCGAGGACAGTAGTACTCCTTGCTTGCATTTTAGGCGTTCAGACTGTTCGTCAAATTGCTCAAATGCTAGCTCTTTTTGCGGCTCATAGTAATAATAAGGCTCAGCCGTTTGTGGTTGTTTGGTGGCGATTATTGAACCATCTATAAATTCGTTACCTTCTTGTTTTTTTCTTACTCGAGGTAGAAATTCGCATGTATAACCTATGTCTTTCAGTAACGACATATAATTTTCAGCTGCTTCCTGCAGACAGATTACGTATGGTTGTTCTTTATCTAGAAATTCCAAGACAGTGCTGTAATGGCGTTCACCTTCAACGTTTAAGGAGATTAATTTCATGTCTAAGCTTGGTCTGAATCTAGTCTGTTAGTTTTAAATTTGTAGTGCAAAACAGTGGCATTGATGCTGGCGGTCAAGAAGAAAAGTAGACCAATAAAACATGGTGTACGAAGCGGATGGACGCCTGGAGTACAGCCGATGGCATTAATCTCAACGCTCAACCGATCGTAGAATTGCAGGAACTCAAAACCTAAGACAGCAGTTGCAAAAACTGTGCCGAAGTAGAGCAGGTAGCGGAGCCACTTCTGTGATTGCTCATTGTAGCGGTAGGTAATGCGGGCTGACCACACAAAAGCCACCAGCATAGCAATAGAGCCGTAAAAACAAGCTGTTACTAGCGGGTTGGGGATGATACAGTTCTGGAAGCGTAAAAGGCTTCCGTAGGACATCAGGAAATTATCAATTTGCACCACCAGTTTAGACCAGGTGTATAAAGTTCCTCCAGCTAAAATAATGGTTTGGAGCGCAAGAAAGTTTCTCATATACCATTATTATACTACGGTATATGGTTGAGAGTGATTAAAGTGAACCTTCCAACAGAACTGAGATTTCTTTTAGAGCGGGCTCAGTGCCGTCCTTAGCGTATGAACGATAGGTGATGCTTTCTGGAACGATCTTTACCACTGCGTAGTTTTCGCCTTCAATTTGTGAGACTGGAGGTACCCAGTAGGCTGACTTGTGTCTAGTTAAAACTTCCTGGATATTTGGCAGTAGTTCAGCTACAGATTCAGTTTCATCAACTGGCTTACCAACACCGATCACTTCTACTTGAGTAACATCATTTTGGTCAGTGAAGATAAGTGATGTCTGAGGATGTTCTTTGATGTTTAGACTTTTACGGTGGTCAGGTCGTGTCACTATGTATAGGAAGAAATTATTATCAACGTAGGCAAAAACATTGGCTAGGTTGATGCGACCCTCATCTCCGTGAGTGGCGATGGTTCCGCATGGGTTATTAGTGATAAATTCGTAAACTGTACGGTTGTCATTAGCTTGTTGTGTATCCATGTCAGTATAGTAGGGTGGATTGTTTAGTTTGTCTATATTTTGATTTTGACTGTGTACTTAACAGCTTCGCCTGAAAACAAGCCTTCGGTTTTACGTACAGCGGCCTTGATGGGGAGTAGGTAGGTTCCAGCTTTACGATCTGGGAAAATAGAGGTTCGCCAATTAGTTTGACCAACCTTAACTTCAGCCGGTAATGAGCCCCAGCCTCGAGCATTGGCTCCAAAAGATTCCTTTATAGCCGAAGACTCAATTTTTGGAATAGTGAGAAAATGCCAGGCGGCATGACCAGGATAAATCCACAGTTTTGTTTCCAATTTGAAAGTAGTCTTTTTTGGCATGTTTATAACTCGATTCTACCTCGAGAGTTATTAAGAGGGAAGCTGGTCTAAATGACTAGCTTTTTTTATTTTTTTTGGTATTATTCTGGCCACGTTCGGATACTCTGGTATCTGCAATACGCTTAAAGTTAACTTTTGAGCTGATATTGCACTCAACTGAACTGTCTCCCAGACAGTTCAGTCCACATCGCCTACGACGATGGAACCGAACAAAATCGTAGATTTCGTCCGGTCCCATCGTCTAACGGCTAGGACGCCAGGTTTTCATCCTGGAAATCGGGGTTCGATTCCCCGTGGGATCACACAATACAAAAGAGCACTCGTCAAGAGTGCTCTTTTGTATTGTGTGATCTGAGAGAAAGCAAATTTCTTTGCTTTCGTGGGAATCGAACCAGCGGAGCAATGTGAGTTTACGAACTAGTGAGCTATGTCCCGCGGCTCAAGTTATTTTATGAGTGAAGCGAAATGAAATAACTTAGTGACCGTCAGGATCATTCCCTGTGGGAATCGAAAAGCTTTTGCTATATTTTTGGAGCATAGTAAAAAATAACTTATTGAACGTCGGGATTATTATCGTAGGATCACAGTATGTAAATAAAAAAACGCGCTAGGTACTGTCCAATCCTAGCGCATACAATTTCTGGCCTTTGCGGCCAAAAAGATTAGTTAGCGATCTTTTACACCAGCTTCGTATCCATTGTTGAAAGAGTTGCTGTTGGCGGTTCCTGGAGCATTGAAGCCCAGTTCTTGAGCAATGTCAGAGATGAGATCGCCACCCTTTCCCATATCGTACCCCTCCTTATAGGAGGCGTTGTTAGTGTTTTCTGTACTCGAAGCTTTGTCCGAGTCAGTATCGCGAGTAAACCAACCCATGGTTTTTCTCCTTAGTTTGCCTAAACATAAGCAGTTCGGTCTTTAACTGCTGATGTATTTAATCATGAAAAAAGGTAGGTAACAACTACATTTGCTTCTTAACTACACTTCGGCGCCAGACTAATTCAACTACCAGTCCAACACTGAGGATGATTAAAGCAATTGGGAATAGAGTGGTGGTTAGAGTGTAATTTTCTAAAGCTGCTAAGGCTAGGCTGTATTTAAGAATAGTTAAAGAAAAAGCTAAAATCGAGTCCTTAAAAGGTTTGCTGAAGGCTTTACGGTAAGTGGGGAAGAAGCCTAGAGTTTCAATAGCAACAACAATTACAACCGCCCATAAAGGATTACCTGTCACTAGCCAAACTGGAATGGCGGCCAGAGCTCCGATAAAACTTAATTTGTCGGAGAGAGTGATGTTGTAACTTCTGTTTCTGACAGCAAAAATTGCCACTAGAAAAAGAGTAATGGCTGTTGCTCCGGTCGCCCAGGCACCCGGTCCAGCTTGATCTGTGATTTGAGCCACGAAAGTAATGCTGGTCATCAGGGTCCAGATGATCCAAGAGAAAGCGTGCGGCTGAAGAGTTTTGCGAATGGCACCAATTAAGTAGGGTAGGTAATTTACTACAGCTACTATTGCTGCCAAGGCTCCAAGTATTGTTTTGTAGTCTAGTTCCATAATCACTCAAAGTTTAACAGATGTGGCTTTTTGTAGAAATTCTTGTACACTGCTGATCTGGACTTGGGTCCGTATACGAAACAAAAAACAGGAAGGATTCCTAAATGTTAGATTTTGAAGCTCTGACACCAGAGCAGATTATTGAAGCTGAACGTCTCTTTGCAACGGTTGTTGTGCCGGTGATGACCGAGGAGCACGCCGATGAAGATGGTCGGGCTGGGGCAGTGCTTGATCTGCGTAGCACCTTCAATGAAGTTTTGCTGCATTGTCGTTCCGGCGAAGCTCCTGAGGACAAGTTTCTGTCCTATGAAGAAAATGCTACCGCTAAAAATGACGCACTTGAAGCAGATGAAAATCTGCTGGCCAGTTGGGAAGTGCATCAGGGTGACATCTCCCAAAAACCATATCCAGGTGCCATCCGCACCATGGCTGATGATCGGGTTTCGATCTCGGGTTTCACTTGGCAGCGTGATACGATCGGCAGCCTCTGGCTGGCTCATAAGCTCGGAAGGATGGGGGTTCAAAACGCGTCTGAAATTGCCACGCTGTGTGGTATTCGCCTGCAGTTCTTGGAGGTCTGGAAAAAGCTGAATGCCGCCTGTACCCAAATGGCCCGAGCTGCTTAAAGTGGGGAGGGGGCAATAAAAACCGACGCGCGCCCCTTGGGCGCGCGTCGGGAAACTGACTCGTGTTTACACGGGTCTTTGTTTATATCGAAAGGTCAAAATTTGGCAGCATTAAAACCACTTAGGTATGAATTCAAGCCTAGTCTTTATAGTGAAAATTATTTTAGGTTTGACTGCCGGTGATTCGTGCGAAAGCATCATGTTGTTTGATCATGTGGGAGACCTCTTGGTCAGTGAGACGACGAAAGTGGTCATAGAAGCTGGCAACTGATTTGTTGGATAGGTCTTGGTCATCAAGTGTGATGATGATGTCAGCTTTGTGACGGAGCATTTTAATTGCTTCGTGATCGGCTACTGGTAACGCAACAATAATTTTGTAGGGTTGCTCAGCTCTGATAGTGCGAAGTACTGCACGCATTGCCATGCCGCTAGCAGCACCGCTATCAACTATAATGGCTGTGCGGTGGCGAGGTGAAATGTGTACTCGACCGTCAGTGAGATGTTTTTTTCTCTCGACATCTCTCTGCGCGAATAGTACTGACCAGTTCAGCCAGTTTGCATCGATTCTGTTCATCTTTTTTTCATCATAGACAATGTCACCAGTGTTAGTGATCGCACCAATAGAACGGTTAGGTACGTCAGGGTTGGTGATACGGCTGGCTACTACCAAGTCAAAAGGGAGTTGCAGTTCTTCAGCAATAGTGATGCCAATAGGTACACCGCTACGAGGTAGAGCATAAACTACTGCGTTACTACCTTTGTACAACAAAAGAGCTTTCGCTAACCGGAGACCGGCATCGGTTCGGTTAGTAAAGTGCATATTAATTTTTGGAACTTACTTAGCTAATAAGGCTATGCAAATAACAATAGTCGACCCCAGGAAATAGGTTTGTGCCTTTCTGAATAGTCTGACGAGTAAGTGGCATACGTAGTAGATTCCTCTACTGTCTTAAAGTATGCATAGTTATATTTAGTATATGCCTCTTATTAATCCTAACAACTTGACGATTAGTCAAATGTAATTTCTACTTGGCATATTCAAGGTTTTTGCTATAGTGAAAATATAAACAGCTTATGAAAAATAGTCAGACAGTGGCAGCAATTGTTCCAGCTTATAACGAGTCTGAAAACATCACTCGGGTTTTAGATGTGCTGGTTAAGACTGAAATTATTGATGAAATAATAGTGGTTGATGATGGTTCAAGTGATAATACCTGTGAGGTGGTTAGTCAGTATGGAGAGGTAAAACTTTTATTAAATGGCACCAATCATGGCAAAGCATATAGCATGCAGAAAGGGGTTGATCATGCAAAAGCGGAGATAATTTTCTTCTGTGATGCCGACTTACGAGATTTTTCTCCTGAGATTGCTACAGCAATTATCGATCCGGTGCTGCAAGGTGATTACGATATGTATATTGGTATCAGGAACAACGTCATGCAAAAAGTGGTTAAACTGTTCGCGATTAATTCTGGTGAGCGAGCTATGACGCGCTCAATTTGGGAGCAGGTACCAGCAGAATACAAGCAAGGCTTCCGGATTGAGGCAGGACTCAATCACGTGGCTAGTTTAGAGGGTAACCGTTGGGGTTACAAAAAGTTCTCTTACTACCAGACTTTAAAAGAAAAAAAGTACGGCTTTATAAAAGGTACTTTGCTACGCTGGAAGATGAATGCCGACGTTAGTGCAGCCTACGGCTTGAACGCTTTAGATAAGAGTCATGAGATAAAGGATAAGGCTTCTGAAAAGACGCATGACCTCACAGATAAAGTGAAGGATGTTACTGATAAAGTTCTGCATCGCTAGTTGAGTAACTGGAACTATATAGAAAGTGGTTTGGTATACTACTTAGAATGCATAACACTATTGAGGATCGTAATCGGGTATTGTCTGAACACTTAGAGCATGAACATCAACAATCACCATTTGCGGACTATTTTAAAGAAGTAATCTACGGCGGTATAGACGGGATCATTACCACTTTTGCGGTGGTGGCTGGATTTTCTGGGGCGGCTATAAGTAATGAAGCCACAACTCAGCTTTCATTTATGGTGGTGCTTTTGTTTGGTTTAGCTAATTTATTTGCTGACGGTGTATCGATGGGGTTGGGTAACTTCCTCTCTGTTCGGTCGGATCAGGATTTATATAAATCAGCTCGTCAGAAGGAAGAGTTTGAAGTGAGGAAGAACACAGAACTGGAATATCAGGAAACGATTACTATTTTGATGCAAAAGGGCTACTCTGAGGTGGACGCAATTACGATGGCTGATTTATACAAGAAGAACGATACATATTGGGTTGATTTTATGATGAATCACGAGCTGGAAATGCCTGATCCAACCGGCGATAATCCTTTTCTAACGGGGTTGGCAACTTTTGTCTCATTTCTATTATTCGGTGCCATCCCTCTGTTGCCGTTCATGCTTACTGGTGAAGGTTCCCCAGTGGCAGCGTTTGAATATTCTGTAATGGGTACTTTTGCCGCTTTAGTGATGCTTGGCTTACTAAAGTGGAAAGTAGTTGGTACAGGTCTCGCTAAGTCTCTTTTTGAAGTTGTGTTAATAGGAGGGGTGGCTGCCATTGTGGCGTTTTATGTTGGCTCATTCTTTAGTTTGTAGTATGGATAAGTTGAGTTCAGAAAATTTTCCAGATTGTTTCCATCGTGTTTCAGTTAAGGGACTATGTGTTGTAGACGGGAAATTATTGCTGGTGAAAGAGTCAGAGAGTTTAAGTGGTCAGTGGGAGCTGCCGGGTGGTGGACTTGATTTTGGTGAAGTGATTAGAGGGGGTCTAGAAAGGGAAGTGGAGGAAGAGCTGGGCTTAAATGTAATCAGTGTAGCGAAAACTCCTACTTATACTTGGACTGCAAAATTTGAAGGCTGGCGTGATATGGATTGGTATTACTCTTTAGTATTGGCTTATCAGATTGAAATGGAAAACTTTGACTTTAAACCAAGTGAAGAAGCTGAAGAGATAGGTTTTTTTGCACCAGAAGAGTTGAATGATTTAGATCTATTTTTACAGAGCGAACCACTACGAAAAATGTTTAAATTGTCTGATTTTTAATAAGTTTCTAAAAGTCGACTTTTACACCCACTTTCGCACAGAGTTATCCCTGAAGTTATGCAGGGGTTTATCCACTAGTTTTCCCCAAAATGAGAAAAAATAAGGCTTTTTTGGAGGTGAGATTTACTTATTGACGGTATTTTTGGGTGTAATAACATATATATTAAGTTCGTTTGGTGGTGGTGAATCTACATACTATGCGTCGAGGCTACGACGCACAGGCACCTAGCGGGCTTAAGCTCTACGTTGTACAGGAAAGGCCGATTGTGAGATCAACCTTCGGTTGATCGCACAATCGGCCTTTTCTTCTATTCAGACTTCATCTGAAGTGGTGTTTGAATCAAGGTAGAAGTATGAAAAGACCGGCGCTTACGCGCCGGTCTTTTCTTTGATTGAATAATCTTAGCTGTCTTACAATAGCCAGATTTTCTTCATCTTAAACTTGCAGCAAGTGAAGTGGTTCTAAATTTGCTTTAGATATGGAGAGTTAAGTTATTGCCACAAAAGTGGTTCATAAATTATTTATGTACGAGGCGAACAAGAAAAGTAACCCAAGTGGGACGAATGCTCCAGCGAGGGTTATTTTTTGTAGTTCAACAAAGTAGATGGATAATTTTGGACTACTTGGTTTTGAGGTGGACGAATATATCTTCCAGTGCAGTTACAGCATCACCAGCTGAGATATTATTCTGGTGGTAGCGCACGTTTGTACAGTCACCTGCAGCCCAAATACCAGGCACATTAGTTTGTTGTGTCCAAGGGTCGATTTTCACGCGTTTGTAGTCATCCAGTTCAACTAAGTCAGCGATCATTTGGGTGTTTGGCACCATACCAATTTCTACGAATACACCCCCAACTTCTAGTGTTTGTTCTTCACCATCATCACCAATTCTGTATTTTAGTCCAGTTACAAACTGTTCGCCGATTACTTCTAAGGTCTGTGCATTCAGGACACCAGTCATTTTTTCGTGACTTAGGACTTTTTCTACAGTTACTGGGTCAGCTTTGTACTGTTCACCACGGTGTAGAAGAGTAACACTATTGGTATATTCAAGTAGCTGAGCAGCAGTTTCAAAACCAGCGTTACCTCCACCGATTACTACAACGTCACGGCCAGCAAATAGTGGTCCGTCACAAGTTGCACAGTATGTTAGTCCTTTGTGGTTTAGTTCAGCAGCACCAGGTACTGACAGTTCACGACGACCTGAACCTGTAGCAATCAGCACGGTTTTGGTTTCAGCTGATTCTCCGCCTGAAAAATGCACGATGAAAGAGTCATCGTTTTTTTCAATTGATTCAACAGTTGTTTTGTCTTTGATAGTAACAAAGTCTCCAGCGTAGGTGCGCAGATGTTCCTCTAGGCTTTTAGCTAGTTGGTCACCTGAGATAGATGGTGTACCAATCCAGTTTTGGATATCTGGAGAAACAATACTTTGCCCACCCCAATCATTGGTGACAAATAGAGTCTTTAGTTGTTTTCGTGAGGCATAGACACCGGCTGATGTACCAGCTGGGCCACCGCCGACGATGATTAGGTCGTACATGAATTAAATATTATTTTTAACTGGGTAATTTTAACATAATTAGATTGCACATGGGGCCCGCATAGCGGGCCCCATGGTACTGATCCATAATTTATACGCAGTTAGCGTACAGGTATTTCACTTATTTAAGTTTAGATCGACGTAGAAACGCTGGGACTGTTTTAATTTAATTTATCTGCAAGATAAGTTTGTTGTTAGTTTAGATTGGTATTCCACTCAACTAAAAGGTGCTTTAGCACCTTTTAGCCCACATTCCTACGGACTGGGGTGCAGTCCCCAAATCAGTAAGATTGTGTTTTAAAATGAATAGTTAACTTATTTAAGCTTTGATCGGCGTAGAAACGCTGGGACTGCACCCCAGTCCTCGTCGTCCTCTTCGTCAGCGGGGTCAATTGGTCGTGGGTCAGCTTTAATGTCTGACTTTACTGGCGCAGCTTGCGCGACTACTGGTTCTGTTACAGCTGGTGCTGGAGACTCATCAGCTTCCTCTCGTTTGCGAGGAGTACTTAAAGAATTGAAGATGCGACCACGATTTCCGTTGTCCTCATCGTCGTTGTCTTCTTTGCGGTTGGATTCAGTTTGTCCCGGAGTACGAACAATGGTTGAAGACTGATTGCTCAGTTCACTTTCTGGAAAACCAGTAGCGATAACAGTTACCTTAACTTCGTTTTTCTTCATCTTCTCATCCTTGATGGCACCAAAGATAACCTTCGCGTGTGGGTCAATTGATTCTGTGATCACACGAGCTGCGTCTTGGATTTCTAACATTCCCAAGTCATCACCACCAGCGATGGCAAACAGTACGCCTTTCGCACCATTGATTGATACTTCAAGAAGAGGGGAGTTGATTGAAGCACGAGCTGCTTCCTCCGCCCGTTTCTCACCGTTGGCCATACCAATACCCATAAGGGCAGATCCAGCGTTTTCCATAACAGAACGAATGTCGGCGAAGTCAACGTTGATGATACCCGGCATAGTAATTAGGTCTGAGATACCTTCAACTGCTTGCTTCAGAATGTCGTCACACATTCCAAATGCATTCTTCACAGTAGTTTCCTTGTCTACGATAGCTAGCAGTCGATCATTAGGGATGGTGATCAAAGCGTCAACTTCTTTCTTAAGTTCCTCTATACCTTGAAGAGCTAAACGCATACGTTCCTGACCTTCGAAAAGAAAAGGTTTGGTTACAACACCTACTGTTAGAGCGCCACTTTCACGAGCAATTTTAGCTACGACAGGAGCTGCACCAGTACCAGTTCCGCCACCCATACCTCCAGTAATGAAGATCATGTCAGAACCTTTTAGAGAGTTAGCAATTTCCTCACGAGTTTCTTCGGCTGCACGTCGCCCCATGTCGGGATTACCACCAGCCCCTAGGCCGCGAGTTAGGTTTTTACCAATGTGGATTTTCTTCTTGGCTAAAGAGTGGTGAAGATCCTGAGCGTCACTGTTGATGGCGATAAATTCAACCCCTTTAATTTTTGAGGCCACCATGTGGTTCACTGCGTTGTTTCCAGAACCACCGACACCGATAACACGAATTCGTGCAAAGCTCTCTACGTCTGTCTTAATCTGTTCCATATAATGTCTTCTGACTGTTAATACCTCCTAATCCCATCCCTTGGCTTAGGAAACTTTTAAAGTACGAACATCATACATGGGTTATTGCTAACTGTCACCATATTGACATAACTGTGTTTCATGTGATTGACGAATCGAAAAAATACAGCAAAAAAGCTATGAAATTCATAGCTTTTACAGTTTGTTAGTTATTATATTTTATCTTATGGAAGAAATTGACTAAGCCAGCTCATGATGTCGTTACCGGTTTTCTTTGCTAGACCAATACCAGTATCTTCTCCGCTGTCACTAGCTCCCCACATGCACAATCCGTAGGATACAGCCCAAGAAGCGTCACGAATTTTACCGTTTTGTCCGGGGTCTAAGGTAGCAATTCGGGAGGGGAGACGTAGAGAGGCTTTGGCTAAGTCTTGAACGCTGGCTACACCAGATCCACCACCAGTAATTACGACGCCAGCTGGCAGTAATCCATCACGTTTAATTTTTTTCAGATGAACATCAATCAGTTCGAAGATGTCAGTTAGTCGAGCAGCGATAATTTCATCAAGTTTTTTCTTTGAGTAGTTAGTGCTAGTCATACCTCCACGCTTAATTTTCTCCGCTTCTTCGAGTGGAATCTTTAGTCCTAAAGCAATGTCGTTAGTTATGTCGTTTGAGCCAATCGGGAAAATCTTAAGTGAGATAGGAGTGCTGTTTTCAAATACAACAATAGATACTGTTTCGGCTCCTATGTTTGCCAGTACGCAACCTGCCCGTTTTTGAGCTTTGCTAAGCATGACAAAGCTGGCAGCTAGTGGTGAAGCCATGATGTCTTCCACCATGATGCCAGTGCTTTCGATGGCGCTGATTAAGTCGTTTAAGTGTTGTTCAAAAGTACTAACAAAAAGCGTCTCTACTTCTAATTTAGTGCCTTTCATGCCATGTGGTTTACCGAGCACTAGCTCGTTATCTACTTTGTAGGTTAATGGGATAGCGTGCAGGACTTTGCGGTTTGGAATATGTTCCATGATCCGTTCCTCACTATCTTGCATTGCTTTATCAATGTCGATTTGGCCAATTTCTGAGTCGGCGCGTGAAGTGATAACTTCGCCGCGAGAAGTGATTTCGTCTAAACCGATACCGCCCATGGCTACATAGGCTTTCTTTACCTCTACACCGGCTGCTTTTTCAGCTTGTGCCACAGCACTTCGTACGCTGCGTACTACGTCAGTTTCGTTAATGATGTAGCCATTACGCAAACCTCGGCTTTCAGCGTAACCAGTACCAATGATTTGAGGGAGCGTTGCTCATTCTTGCTTTTAGGGATACGCACAATAACCACCTTAACTTGATAGGTGCCGACGTCAATTCCAGTAATGATTCGATCGCTCATGTGTTAAAAGCCCAGAACTAAACATTCTAGTATTAGATAGTATATCACCTGAGTCAGGTACTAGTGTGGGGATATTGAGCTATTTAAGGTTAAATTTCTTTAAGTATTTTTGTTCCAGTTTATCCATCTCGTCGCCGGGTGGTAGACCTTTAAGGTGCAGGCAGGCATGGATAAATAGATAGCCGATGTAGCCAGTATAGGTGAGGGAGAATTTAGACGCTTCTTTTTTGGCCACTACTGGCGCGATGAAGACTTCGCCGTGAGTTTCGTCTAGTTCAAACGAAAGTACGTTTGGGGTGTAGGTTTTGTTGCGGTAAATTTTATTTAGGTCAGATGCTCTTTTGGCTCCGACAAAGACCAGTGAGACGTCATATTTGGCTCCTAGAATTGCGTTAGCTATATCTTGATAGGGAAGCTTTTTAGGATATTTTCGAGCGCTACTTGTAATGGTGATTGACATGGGTGTATTTTAGCAGATTAAGGCAAAAAGAAAGAGGCGACCGAAGGTCGCCTCTTTCTTTTTGCCATCTATCGACGACGTCCAACTCGTTCTTGAATGATACCGAGTTTTAGGTTTTTCTCGTACTCAGCTTTCTTGTCTAGTTTTTTTAGACGAGCCATCTTACGTACGTTAGCACTCTTGGTGCGAGCGTAATAACGATTTTTACGCATGCGTGGGATGATACCTGAACCCTGCATACGCTTAGTAAACCGACGAATTACGTTGGCGCTACTTTCGTTATTATTCTTTTCTACTTGGACATTTGTTGCCATATGTGGGCGCAAGGATAGCATTTTGCGTTACTAAATGCAACCAGTAATTTGCGTATTATTTTAACTATGATTAGATACCGTTAATGCTCATTGGGGGCAGAGCTTTTTAAAGGGAGGTCCACATGGATCAGGATGTTAATTGTTTCATCCTTAAGACGAATCGTGAGGGTAAGTTGATTCTTTCGCCGGGTTTTTTTCTGAATCGTAAGCATGGTAATCATGTTTTGAGTTTACGTTGCACCCGTGACGTTTTGGATATACCAGTTCAGTCTGAGTTAGTTCGGCACAGCAGGGATTCAGTAGTGTTGCAAAAGGCCGAT
>CAYFXS010000003.1:31405-38666 GCA_964347215.1 uncultured Candidatus Saccharibacteria bacterium | reverse complement strand
TCACATGCCTAAGCCGCGCGACATCAAAGCTTTGATTGTTGGTGCTGCCGATGACTTAAATAATAACCACAACACAAACGTAACTGATCAAGGTCTGTAAGACCGTAATATAGATAATTTGTAATGCAAAATCAGACTAATAATAATCAGACCCTATTTCATCAAGGTAAATCCGTTACCTTTCCTAAACTATTTAGCATTGAAGAATGTGCCAAAATCAATGAAATGGTTAATCAAAAACCATTCGCTGAAGCAATGGTAGCAGGTCAGCGTGCAAATAAAGAAGTGAGACAATCTGAAGTACAGTGGTTTAAACCAGGATCAGAAACCGAATGGGTTTTTAAGCGAATATTTCGTGCATCGATGGACATAAATCAGCAAATCTACGGCTTTGATCTGAAGTTCTTGGAAGATTTACAAATTATCAAGTACAAAACCGGTCATTTCTTCAAACCTCACATAGACATGACCAATCACGGAGTAACGCTGCAAAAATTAACAGTATCCGTACAATTATCAAACGACGAGGATTACAAAGGTGGCGATTTAGAAGTAATTGACAACACAGGTGTAAAAATTGCACCCCGCGGCATAGGTGATGCTATTTACTACCCTACCTATTTGCAACATCAGGTACATAAAATTATCGAAGGAGAAAGACGTTGTTTAACTGGTTGGATGTGTGGCGACAGACCATTTTCTTAGCTTAAAACTAAAAACGGGCAGTTCCTACGGAACTGCCCGTTTTTAGTTAAACTATGCTACAATCGCAACAATCAACTGAAAATATGAGCAAAAAACTATCCACTCAACCATACAAAGGCGTTCGAGATTTTTATCCAGATGACATGGCTGTTCAGCAGTATATTTTTGATGTCTGGAGCGAAACTGCCGAAAGCTTTGGTTTTGAAAAGTACGACGCCTCTGTCCTTGAGCCAAGTGATCTATATAAAGCCAAAGGAGCTGAAAATGAAGAAATGGTTAATGAACAGACTTATACTTTTACAGATCGAGGTGATCGCGAAGTAACACTTCGTCCGGAAATGACACCAACTGTGGCTCGTATGGTGGCACAAAAAGCTAAAGAATTAGCTTTCCCTATTCGTTGGTATTCAATCCCTAACCTGTTCCGTTACGAACGTGCACAACGCGGTCGTCTGCGTGAACACTGGCAATTAAACTGCGACATTTTTGGTACTGAAGATTACACAGCCGATGTCGAAATGATTTCTTTAGCTAACCAAATCTTTCTCAACTTCGGAGCTGATCCAGACATGTACGAAATCCGTATCAATGACCGAGCTCTGATGACTCGCCTATACCACGCTCTTGGTATTACTGATGATGCAGTAATCACAGACATCACCCGTCTAAATGATCGTCGCAACAAGATTTCTAAAGAAGAATACCGCGCTTCTCTAGACGATATCACTGGTGACGAAACTTTATCTGAAGAAATTATCATGATGCTTGACCATAGTGACGAAACTACTGACGTAGTGGCCGGTCTGGCTGAACTAGGAATTGACAACGTAGTATTCGACAAGAGTCTGGCTCGCGGTTTTGATTACTACACCGGCACAGTCTTTGAATTCTTTGACCTACATCCAGACAACAACCGTGCCCTTCTAGGTGGTGGCCGTTACGACAACCTGACTGGTCTATTTAGTAACGAACCGGTACCTGGCATCGGCTTCGGTTTTGGCGATGTAACCATTAGAGATTTCCTAGAAAGTCACAACCTACTTACAGCCGGTCTCACTTCCCCAACTCTGATGATTTTACCAATGGATACAGAACAAAACTTAGCTGCACAGAAAGTAGCGCAAGCTTTTCGAGCGAGTGGAGTTTCAACCGCTGTCGACATGAGTACTAAAAAAGTTGGCAAGAAAATAAATTCAGCAGCCGAACGTTTAGTTGATTACGCCATAGTCCTTGGTGAAAATGAAGTGACTGAGAATAAATACTTGTTGAAAAATCTTCATGAGGAAACTGAGATATCTGGTACACTCGAAGAATTAGTTGAAAAATTAGCTGGCTAAACCAAACAGACGATGCGTTATATTGTATTTGACTTAGAAACTAAGAATATTTTTGCTGACGTTAACTCAAACGATCCAACTGACCTTGATATATCAGTGGGTACTTTTTACGACAGTGAAGAGGATAAGTACCACACTGTTGAGGAGCACGAGCTAAAAGAAGTCTGGCCGCTTTTGGAGAAAGCAGATGCTTTGGTGGGCTACAACAGCAACCATTTTGATATTCCACTGCTTAACAAATACTACCCTGGCGACTTAACGCAAATTAAAAGTATTGATCTTTTGGAATATATTAAAGAATCTTTAGGACGTCGCCTGCGATTAGACTCAGTGGCCCAAGCCACAGTCGGAGCTAAGAAATCAGCAGATGGACTGCAAGCTGTTCGCTGGTACCGTGAAGGTAAAATCAAAGAAATTAAAAAATACTGTGAGCAAGACGTGAAAGTAACTAAGAAAGTTTTTGATTTTGCCATGGAGAATGGTCACATCCTCTACAAAGACGGCTACCGTAAACGTGAACTTCCACTAGATACTTCTAGCTGGACTGAAAAAGAAGACGCCTCAATGACCCACTCACTTCCTTTTTAATTTTAATTTGGTAGTGTAAACAAAATAACAACTAACCTGGAGTGAGGACATGAGCAGACTTGTATATGTTTTATATGCCTGCTTTCCAATCTTGTTGGTTGCAGGTCAGTTCTTTAATGTTTCGGTGTTTTTTTACATCACATCTTTCCTGGTCAGTTTCACCGCCTTAATTGTTTGGATTCTACACAGGGCGCAGCAAAAGAACCGGTACTGGAACAACGGCAGATGGCAAGACGATCACTGGTCAGGGACCGGTAAGAAAAAACCCTGGCAATGAACAACCAAAACCTAAACATGACCTGCTTCGGCGGGTCGTTTTGCTTATTTTTTTCGTAGAAACTATAGCTGACGACAACCACTAGAATGACAGTCACATAAAAAGCATAGTGGAGCAAAGATGGTAAGGAGACAAATTAAGCAGCCTTAAGTGAGACGTTTATATACTGTCCCACCTTGCGCTGGTTCGGCATTAAGCCTCACATCGCGCACCCTTGCTCTCGCTCGGGACGGATAAAAAAGTGCGCAGGCACTTTTTTATCCAAAAGAAAAGACAAAGATGACGAAAGCGGCCAGTATCAATCGGTACCAAATAAAAGGCCAAAGTGTATGTTTACGAACGAACGACAACATAAAATGAATAGCCAGAAGACCAGTCACAAAGGCTACGACCGCGCCTATACCGATAGACAACCAAGCAACCGACACGTCGGTAGTGAGCAACTCGAGAAGTTTTTTAATTCCTGCCCCTAATATCACTGGAACAGCCAACAAAAATGCAAAGCGTGCCGCCTCTTCACGCGTGAGACCTAACAACATACCCCCAGAAATAGAAGCTCCAGATCTAGACATACCTGGTATCAAAGCTAATGATTGAAACAGACCGATCTTGAACCCTTTTTTTACATTCATGTCATTAGTCTGATGGTTATTAACATAAAACCATTCTGCCAGAATAAACAAACCAGACCCAGCTACCAATACTCCTGCTACCAACAATGGCGAACGGAAGACAGACTCCATCATTGACTCAAGAGACAAGCCAAGTACAACAGCTGGAATAGTCCCCACTATCAAAGCATAGAGCAAAGTCTCATCCCGTTTATTTACCGGCAAACGACCCAACTTACGTAAGAATGATTGCAGCAACTGCTTAATGTCTGAAAAGAAGTACAAAATAACCGCCAGAGCTGTAGCTAAGTGCAAAACAGCATCAAAGGCTAAAGCATAATCAGTCTCTACACCAAACAATGACCTAACTAAAATAAGATGGCCAGTAGATGACACTGGTAAAAACTCTGTTAACCCCTGCACTACACCCAGGACAATCGCTTCAATAATATTCATAACTATAAGTATATACGAGAAAAGTCTTAATTAAACACAACTTTTCCCAATGGTGATATTTCACATGCTACAATACGGAAGTAATTAAGCTATAAAATATGGATGAAGAAAACACTTTTGCTCCAGTAACACCAGAGCAACCAAAAAACAATTCCCTGATCATTCCTCTGGCAATTTTAGTCGGCTTTGGAATGATTGCAGCCGCCATCTTCTTTAAAGGTGACGCCGGATCGATAGTAAAAGTTGGTAACTTAACTGAGACTGAATCAGAAACTCAAGAAACTGAAACCGGACCAATTCGACCGATTGATGAAAATGACCATGTTCGAGGCAACCCTAACGCTCCCATCTTGATTGTTGAATACTCTGACTTTGACTGCCCTTTCTGTAAGAACTTTCATGAGACTATGAACTTAGTTATGGATAATTATGGTTCAACTGGTCAGGTAGCCTGGGTTTATCGTCACTTCCCAATTCAGCAACTACACCCAAATGCTCCTTATGTTGCTGCCGCCTCAGAATGTGTTGCTAAACTAGCTGGCAACGATGCTTTCTGGACCTTCTCTGACCTGGCTTTTGGTGAAAGAACTACCAACGAACCTACTAACACAGCTCGACTGACAGAATTCGCTGTTACAGCCGGTGCTGACGCTACCGCCTTTGAAGCTTGTCTAGAAAATGGTGATACAGTAGCTGACGTGGAAGCTGATTATGAAGATGCTATTAAGTCAGGTGGACGTGGTACACCACATTCAGTTATTACTGTCGCTGGCCAACAAGGTGTTATTAACGGCGCTCAACCTTACAGTAACGTAAGTCAGATCATTGATAATCTACTTACTCAAATCGCTGGTGAAGAAGTAGATCTAGAAGCCACCGAATAGAGTAGTTAAACAAAAGCAGGCGGGACCTAAGGTCCCGCCTGCTTTTGTTTCACCTTACTCACCCTCCCCCTTTTTTACTTTTGCCTTTCCTGCCACAATTGCGCTAAGTACTCATACTCTGTGCTATCTGACTCAATGTTTTCACTTAACCAATCTCCAGCCATAATCTCTTTGGCAGACTGAATGATAGACATTTTCAGTTCCTCAATCTCTTCTTCAGTAACAGTAAACGACTCTTCATGAATCACTCCTTTTTGATCAGGTTCAACAAACGATAATACTCCCTCCTTAGTTTGGTAACGATCATCATCATACAATGACAGCAATAAAGCGTAAAAGACCAACTGTCGCTTATAGCCACCATCAGAACTCTTAGTCTTCCCTTCAATCACATTCCTAGTCTTAGGTTTACCAGTCTTATAGTCCACCACTCTTAATAAACCTTCTTTTTCATCAAAATCTAAACGATCAAACATTCCAGTTAGTGGCAGTTCCGGAAGTTCTGCTAAACCAGTTTCTAGCACCACCCGAACCTTCTTCTCTTCTTCAGTTCGTTGCGGCAGTTGACTTAACAAATGTGGGGTGTAAGCAAACAAGACCTCCAGACCCTTCTCGTGCAACCTGGTGAACTCCTCGACTGATAAAGGAAGCTTATGTAATTGCAGCTCAAGCTGTTCTTTAATTTCGTTATCAGTCAGCTGCCTACCTAAAGTATGTTGTTTGGTAACCTGTTCCAACACACCGTGCACCGCAGTTCCAAACAACATATGTGGTGGCTGCACTTCAGGAATACGCAAAACGTTGCGATAGAAATAGTCCCACGGACTCTTAAGGTAATTATTAAGTGATGTGGCTGAAAAACCTCGCTCAGCTAACAACTGCTGCAACAAACTTGTCTCAAGCCCAATATGAGACTTAGCTTTTATGTTAGACACTGGCGAAAAACTTTTCTGATCATCATCCAACTCAGCTGTCACCAACTCCGCATCAAGCTCATCGTATAAGCGACTGACCAACAATTCTTTACCACTACTATCTGCTCCAGAACATGAAAGGAAAACTTGTTCCTTTGCTCTGGTTAATGCCACGTAAAATAATCTACGTTCATCATCTAACTCATCGTACTCATCGTGTTGATGGCGAGTCATTGGCACATCAAAAAGATTACGTCTTCTTTTCCCACCCCAAGCACTATCATTTAAGTGTGGGATGAACACTTTTTCAAACTCTAAACCTTTTGATTTATGAGCTGTCATCACCTGCACAGAGTCTTCACCTAAAGAAATATATGGAGCATTTAGTCCTAAGTTGTGAGAACGATAAGTAGCAAAAACTTCACTAATATCGCCCAAGCCAAAAGTATCATTCTGAGTCACCAATGCTTCAATTTCATCGTAGAGTCGCCTCAAAACTCTGGACCCTTCTTGCCCATCAGCAACCATAACGCTATTAAGGAAGCCGCTTTCTTCTAAAAGAAAAGCTAAAACACTTTGCGGACTTTCCACCAAACTCCTCTCCCTAGCCTCCTGCAAAACTTGACCTACTCTGAGAACTGAATCAACATCACTCAACTCAAGTTCAGCCAGAGACTCTTTGCCATCCAACAGGTCTACTAACTTTTTAGCGTAAGTCTGAGCAGATAGCAGCTTTGCCAAATCAGGATTGGTAATACCCCAGTATGATCCATGAAGCACCACGAATAGCGCTTTATTACTTTCTGGATTAACAACCGCATCGATTAAGCTGCTAACTTGATTGGTAATTGGATGACTCAAAATATCACCATCCGCAGAAGCTGAAGCTGCGATACCAGCATTACGTAGCAAACTAGTAATCTCTTCCACCTCTCGGTTAGTACGGAGAATGACCGCCATTTCACCAGCCGCCACACCTGACTCTAACTCAAGCTTTACTTGCTGCAGCAATGCGTCATGCTCAATAGCTCGATGTGGAAACTCAGTCATGGACACATCAGACTTTTCAATCAATGCTGCCTCCAAAGGAACACGCAAGTCTTTCAATGGGCCGTCATCAACCGCCACCAATGAATGTGCTATGTCCAAAATCGTCTGACCAGAACGATAATTCTGAGTTAAAGCAATGGTCTTAGTACTTGGGAATAGATCCTCAAAATATAGAAAATTTTCTAGTGAGGCACCCTGAAAACGATAAATAGCCTGCTTCTCATCACCCACCACAAAAATATTGGGTGACTCATGATACGCAGTTAGCAGTTCTAAAATACGGTTCTGGGAACCATTAACATCTTGATGTTCGTCCGCTAAAACATATTGGTATTGCTCCTGTAGATCACGCAACATATCTTCATTACTCTCAAGAGCTTGAATAGACCTACCAATCATATCTTCAAAATCGTGCAGTTTCTGCTCTCGTAATAAAGCT
>CAYFXS010000003.1:6327-31395 GCA_964347215.1 uncultured Candidatus Saccharibacteria bacterium | reverse complement strand
TTCGTACTGACGGTAGATATATTGCAGCTCACGATTTTTAGCAATGGCTTTTTCTTTCTTAGTGTATTCACCTCTAACTTTTCCTTTATGAGCGCCTTTCTGATGATACTGTTCAATGTCTTGCAGCTCAACTTCTTGTTGCTCAATAATTTTCACTAATTGATCTGGTGAAATATATTCCTGCTTTAACTTACCAATTAAACTCAGCAAAGATGGAATGTAATACACTGGATCACCAGACGGACGTAAAAGCTTCACTTCACCACCATCAATAATTGACTGCAGTAAATTAATCTTCTCAATTTCATTAGCAGCGCGAGAACCAATA
Source organism: uncultured Candidatus Saccharibacteria bacterium (assembly GCA_964347215.1). Classification (GTDB taxonomy): domain Bacteria; phylum Patescibacteriota; class Minisyncoccia; order Phycocordibacterales; family UBA918; genus OLB19. The sequence goes on along the minus strand of CAYFXS010000003.1, from coordinate 31,067 downwards.
ATATCCGTATAAGAATCGGGGTAATGGCCGATCAACTGCCCACAAAAACCGTGGAAGGTGTAAATGGGGACTCGATAAGCCTGCGCACCAATATATCGCCGCAAACGTTCACGCATAGCCTTCGCACCACTTTCAGTAAAAGTTAAAGCTAGAACATTTTCTGGTGCAATGTCAGTCTGCAAAAGAATGTTCGCAATACGTAAAGTCAGAATCTGTGTCTTTCCAGTACCCGGACCAGCTACTACCATAACCGGGCCCTCAATCGTATCTACTGCTTCTTTCTGTGCGTCGTTTAATAAAGAGTAAGCCTCGTTAAAAGCCTCCATCAAACCATCCTTATCTTTCATGACACTATTGTAACAGAGTTAAGAAATTTCAATTTTATCTAGCTGCCAACAGGAAAAATCATCGTCAGCTGGACGACGAGCAATATACGCTTCAACTTCCCCCTTAAAATCAGACACTTCACTTTTCAACAATTGCGCCTCCTTAGCTACGTTCAATTCATGCTCGCCCACATCACATCGACAGCCAGCACAATCCTCATGCACTGTAACTATCAACTTATCGAAAGCTATCAAACTACAAAATCGTCTCACAAAAAACAATAACGCCTCTCTATGCTCTTCATCACCCGACACACACGCATCGGGGCCAGGTACGGAAATATCATAAGTATGGCCAAAGTTCTCCTCTGTCATGGCTCTGAAAGACGAACCTAACCGCTTGTCACTACAGCGAATATGTAAAATATTCATGCTCAATTATTTAAGATGATAATGTATCGCTCTACTTATAAACCATCCTACGCCCACCTCTGGCAAAAGCAACCATTTTAATCACAATTTGACAGACTGATAATTCATGTTGAACGTGCATAACTCCCCTATACATTTTAGAAAACAGGGGTATCATACCCCCCGTTACAAATTGCTGTCGTATATATTCCCGTGCTATGCGCACTCATCAGAGGATATCACTGGAATGTACAGGACCATTCAAATTGAATGTTTAACATATGGAAGTAAAAGATATAATCAAACAAGCTTCTCTTATCACCACTACCGCCTCTTTTAAAGATGCTGTAACTCAGATGGTTAATGAGAAAACAAACTCACTTCTAGTGGTAGACGACGAAGGTAAACTAGTCGGCGAAATCACTATCAGTGAATTACTAGCAGCAGTAGTACCTGACTACCTCAGCGGTGACAGTATTTCAGCTCATTTCGTAGACAACGAAACTTTTGAAGAGACTGTTAAAGAAACTTCTGAAAAGCAGGTTTCCTTCTTCATGTCTGACAAGGTAACTCCGGTAAAGCTGGATGAGGAACTAATGGCTATCGCGACCAAAGCTATTAAGTACAAAACTGTACGTATTGCAGTTGTTGATGACGAGAACAAACCAATCGGTATTATTTCTCGCCGCGGTCTAAAACATATTATTGGCGACGCTCTAGGAATCGAAGATTCAGAGTAATTTAACTTTATTTAACCAGGCTTTTTTCTATTGCCTAATTTATCATGACTCAGATTGAAATAATTGCCCTGCTGATTTTTGGGACGACATTTTTCTTTATTCTTTCAGAAAGAATTCATCGTACAGTAATCGGTCTTTTTGGTGCCTTAACAATGGTACTGGCTGGTATGTACTATGACTTTTATCATCCGGGAGACCTAATGCACGTAGTAGACTTTAACACCCTTGGTCTTCTTTTCGGTATGATGCTTCTAGTAGGAATGCTAGAACATACCGGTGCTTTCCAATACTTAGGTATTTGGACAGCTAAAAAAACTAAAGGTAATCCTTGGTTATTAATGGCCGCTCTATCAGCCATTACAGCTGGTCTGTCGATGATCTTAGATAACGTAACTACAATCATTTTGATTGTACCGATCACTATCATCATCGCTGACATGCTGAAGATTAACCCAACACCAATCTTGATGGCAGAAGCTTTGCTTTCTAACGTTGGTGGCACTGGTACTTTAATTGGTGACCCACCAAACATCATGATCGGTTCAGCTGCCAGCTTATCTTTCAATGACTTCCTGGTGCACACCCTACCCGTCGTGTTAGTAACTTGGGTTTTAACTCTCTTATTCTTTAAATTCCTTTTCCGGAAGGACCTAGCTAAAAAGCCAGAGAACGTTGATAAGTTGCTGGCTATGAATGAAGCTGAGGCCATCACTGACCCTAAAACACTAAAGAAACTGCTGGTCGTCTTTGCGATCGTGGTAGCATTATTCTTCCTTCACTCTGCTCTCCATCTAGAAGCATCAATGGTGGCTTTAATTGGTGCCGCTCTTGCCCTTATCTGGATTGCTCCACAACACGACCCTCAAAAAACAATCGAGAAATGTGAACTTTCTGTACTACTTTTCTTTGGTTCACTATTTGTGATCGTTGGCGGTCTTGAGCACGCCGGTATCCTAGAACGTGTTGCTCACTTCATTACCTCAGGAGCTGAAAACAACCTCCTGATGACTGCTCTCATTATCCTTTGGATGAGTGCTATCCTGTCAGCTATCGTTGATAACATTCCTTTGACTGTAGCCATGATCCCAATCATCGGTTACCTTGGGACACAAGGTGTGCCGGTTGAGCTGCTATGGTGGGCACTAGCCTTTGGTGTTGGATTCGGTGGAAATGGTTCACCAATCGGTTCAACTGCTGGTGTTATTGTAGTAGCAAAATCTGAAAAGACAGCTCACCCAATCTCATTCATCGACTGGATGAAGCAAGGTGTGCCAACAATGGTTCTTGGACTAATAGTGGCCTCACTAGCCTTAACCTTCTTTACTGACTACTTTATGAATGAAGGAACAACTATCGCAGCATACGACGCTGGCGAAGTTAACCTAGAACACACAGTAGAACAAGTGACAGAAGAAGTTTCAGCTCACTAATCAGACTGACTGATTAAAAATAGGCGCAATAAGCGCCTATTTTTAATGCTTTTTTAACTACCCTATTGCGTCTTTTTCTGACAGGAGTAGTATATTTATATATGTTGTTAAAGGAAATAACAAAAGAAGCCTTTATCATTTCTGAAAACGCGAGTTTTGGCGAAGCGCTCGACATGATGCTCAACAACCACACCAACACTCTTTTGGTGGTTGATAACGAAAACCAGTTAACTGGTGAAGTGTCTGTCTCTGACCTCTTTGATGGCGTGGTACCACTAACCATGCAAGGAGACGACGTACTGGAACATCTTAAAGATGAGGAATCTTTTATTGAAATGGTAAAGGAGGCCCGTGAAACTCCAGTCTTTGAGTTTATGTCTAGTGACTACACAACAGTTACTCCTGACGACACTATCATGGACGTGGCAGCCATGGCAGTTGCCCATCAACAAGCACGTATTCCAGTAGTTGATCATGACAACAGACCAGTAGGGATTATTTCCCGGCAGGGACTGAAACAAATCCTCGGCCAATTTATTAAGAGCTAAGAAAAAGGACGACCGTATGGTCGTCCTTTTTCTTAGCTCTTATCATCTAAATATAATTCGTATATGGTAGCTATCAAGAACGGTACAGCGAATATGAGTAAAACTTCCTCAAACGGCACCATCTCCTCAAATATAGTCAAAGTGAAGATGTACTGCTCTGGATTAGCAAAGACTTTATGTGTATTGATAACTGCCAAAGCCATCGCCATCGCACTAGGAATAGCTGCTAGCAAAGTGAAGTTGCGGATGCGGTTGAAGAAAGTGATACTGTAGTAACGATAAACCCCCATAGCGGCCACCACACAAGCACAGATAACTAAAACCATCCAAACGTAAGAGTAAGTTAGAAAGAACCCAGCTAACCAGTACTGCTGAATCATAATGAGCAACATGGCTGCAAATGTAAACAGTAAGAATGAGCCCATCCTGGTCCTCAAACTACTTCTGTTATAAACACCATCATCGAAAAATAGCTCATATAGCAACACAAAGAAGATAGACTGCATCATGGCCGCAATCATAGTTTCGGCTGGCACCAAGCCAAATAGACGGGTTTCAGCTGCACCTAGGGTGTACCAGAGACCGTAGATATGAGCCACGCTCTCCAAAAGCATACTCAAACCAATCCCGATAGCAGAAACCGTGATCAATACCACAGCCGGCGCGTAGGAATAATACGCCAACAGAATACTAGGCACTCCATAAAGAATGACAGCAGTCGCCACCAAACCAGCATCAAATACACTAAGTGCGTACCAAGCAATAGTGTAATAAATAACACTGACAATAGTTATAGCGAACCACTTTCTCATACTGTCACAATTGTACCAGACAAAAAGCGGTAATTACTCCGCAATTCCCGCTTTTTGTTAATGCAGCTTTTTGCTATATAACAGAATCAATCTTTCTAACCTTAAATCTTGGTAGTGAGATGAAGTACGAGGAGCCTAGGAATTTTGAGAGGAAGCCGTAGTAGGCCTACGGTGACTGAACAAAATTCCGTAGCGACAAAGTAATTCGCTCACTAATAGGATTTAAGCTGGCGAGCCTTCTCGTGCTGGCGTATCTTTTCAAGTGCCTTAGCCTCAATCTGTCTAATACGTTCACGTGTCACTCCAAACTCCTTACCAACTTCTTCAAGTGTGTGATAAGTACCATCTAGCAAACCGTGACGCATCTCGAGAATCTTTCGTTCTTTCTCTGAAAGATGATCCAGAATACCTTGAATCTGGTCAGACAGAATACGATGCGCTACTTCCTGATCAGGCGAAACCATTTTATCGTCTGAAATAAAGTCAGATAGACGTGAACGATCATCATCGTCACCAATCGGCAATTCTAGAGAAATAGTGTCCTGAGAAATCTTTTCAATCTGGTAAATCTTTTCTACTTCAACATTCATTTCAGTAGCGATTTCTTCCGGCATTGGATCACGACCTAAGTCTTGAGCCAAACGACGAGATACTTGCTTGTACTTAGCCATAGTTTCCACCATATGCACTGGGATACGAATCGTACGTGACTGGTCAGCCAAAGCACGAGTGATTGCCTGACGAATCCACCAAGTAGCATAAGTTGAGAACTTGAAACCTTTAGTGTGATCAAACTTATCTACCGCCTTAAACAGACCCAAGTTACCTTCTTGAATTAAATCAAGAAGAGTTAAGTCAGGAGAACGACCAACGTATTTCTTAGCAATTGATACTACCAAACGCAGGTTAGCTCGAGCTAACAAGTTTCGAGCCTCTTCATCACCATCTAGAATTCTTTTAGCTAGAGTCTTTTCTTCAACTGCTGTCAAAAGTGGGTACTGGCCAATCTCACGCAGATACATCTGAATAGAGTCGTAACCACTATCATTACGTTTATAAGAATTCTTTCTCTCAATCACTTCAGCTGAAGGATCAGCCCCTAACATACCGCCGCTTTGTAGCACGTCGATACCAGCGATACCGAATCGCTCGTAAAGTTCATCTAAGAAGTCAATCTCCTTTTCAATCCGTGGGAAGAAACGAAGAATCTCGTCATACGTGATATAACCACGTTCACGACCAAGCTTCATCAGCTCAGCTGCTTTTGCTTCCAATAACTTCTCTGCTCGTGACAACTTCTTTGGTTTAGCCGCTTTCTTGGCTACTTTTTTAGTGGTTGTCTTACTAGTCTTCTTAGTTGCTGTCTTAGCAACTTTCTTCTTGGTTGACTTGGTGGTGGTTTTTTTAGTTGTTTTTGCTGCCTTCTTGGCAACCTTTTTAACTACTTTTTTAGTTGTCTTTGTAACGACTTTTTTGGCCGTTTTTTTAGTTGTTTTTTTAGTTGTTTTTGCTGCTTTTTTTGCCATTCTATTTTCCAGCAGACCGCAAAGAAAAGTAGCCAAAGCTACCCTTATCCGCGATACAGTGCCGTACACTATACCCCGACCCTTACTTTCATGCAATACCTAAGTTGGATAATTAAAATCAGTTAAAATTAATGAGTTTTTGTTGCAAATACCGACTAAATAATTATCCTGTATCGCTGCCAACAGCACGAAAGTAAGGGTGGGATATACTCTATTTCTCAAATAATTCAATGGTGAAATAAGGCATTCCGAGCGCTTTTTGCAATTCTGCGATCTCAGCCAAGATCTCACTGACTTTAGCTTCATCATTTTTGTGTTCTGCCTGACGTAATTCGTCACGAGCACTTTTAAGTTTGTCTTTTATAATCAAATCGCGTAGTTCATTCACCTTATCGATCAAGTCTTGTTTATGATGCTTATTAAACTCTTCCGGCAACTGCGCTTCTAGCTCAAAAGCTAGACGACTTAAAAACTTCGGATCCGATTCAGCTCTTAATTCCTGCACCTCCTTCCCTGCTACTTCATTTATTTTGACCTGCAACACAGACTGAAACTCAGGCAACAAATCGTGCATGGTGACCAGATAACCTATCACCTGAATCATACGGTCGTTATTCTGAACTGTAGACACAGATTGAGTAGCTGCAGCTGTTGATTGCTCATCAGCGACAGGAGATTTTTGTTCAGTTGTTTGCTTTTCTTCCAAGCGTGTTACTTCAAAATGAATCGCATCTTTAGTGGTATTAAGTCGTTCTGCAATAATGTTTTCAAAATGTTCCTGATCTATCCGGTTAGGAATGCGTGATACATAAGGCAATATCTCTTCCCTGGCTTTTAGTTTAAAAGTACGCTCATCATTATTTTGTGACTCTAAAACATCAAGTAGATACTCAATAACGTGAGTGGAGTGGCCAATGACTTTTTTAAATTCAGCTTGATCTTTGGCGATAATATCTGCCGGATCTTCTCCGTCTGGCATACGTGCCACTTTTACGTCCATCCCACGCGCCAACATAAGTTCAGCCGCTCGCTTCACTGCCGCTATACCAGCCTTGTCGGCATCTAGAGCCAGTACAACACGATTAGACAAGCGTTGTAACAACATCACGTGATGTGGAGTCAAACCGGTACCAGACACCGCTACAGCGTTATGGTAGCCAGCCTGATGGGTCATCACTACATCAAACTGCCCTTCTACGATCAGCGAGAAATCCATAGTGCGAATTCCTTGCTTGGCCTTATCGTAACCGTAGAGAATCTCAGACTTGTTAAACAGTTCGGTTTCCGGTGAATTTACGTACTTAGGTGCTTCGGTGTCTTTGGTAAGAATGCGGCCAGAAAAAGCTACCACTCGCCCACTAGGGTCAAAAATGGGAAACATCACTCGATCACGAAATACATCGTACGGCTCCTTGCCAGTATCAAGCCCTTTGATTAAGCCAGCTTTTACAAGCTCATTACGCACAAACCCTTTTCCTTCCAGATACTCTTTACCATCACGCCAACCATGATCTGGTGGACCAGGAGCGTAACCAATGCGCCACTTCTGGATCGTTTCTGGTTTTACTCCACGGTCATGTAAGTAGTCTAGAGCAGCGGCTTTTTTTGTGAGCGAGCTCTCAAAAAAAGCTGCTGCCTCGTTGAGTACATCATACTGCCGATCACGTTCATTCTTTTTCTTTGGGTCTTCCGGCACCAATTCAACCCCAGCTTTCTCAGCCAAAATTTTTAGTGCACCTTTGAAATCCACACCCTCCATCGCTTCCACAAACGAAAAGATATCTCCGCCTTGTGAGGTTGAGAAGCAGTAGTACATACCGCGATCTGGCGAAACGAAGAATGAAGGAGTCTTTTCGTTAGTAAACGGAGATTTACCTTTATAGTTTTTACCGGCCTTATGAAGCTCAACGTACGGACTAACCACGTCCACAATCGTTAGTCTTTCCTTAATCTGATTTACTGAATCTCCTGCCATAGTTAGTCCCTAGCTATTAGTTTTTAGCTCTTAGGAACTATATTCTACCTGAAAATTATAATTGACGCACAATGTTGATTTTTTAATTTATGTTTTTTTAAATGGGTTACTATTGAGTAATGAATGAAGAACAAAATGAAGCAGTTGAAACACTCATCAAAGAACAGCAGACAAAGACTGAGACTAAGCAACCGTCTTTGGTCACTCAACTGGTTATTTCCCTTCTCTTCTTTACCGGACTACTAGCTGGTGAATGGTGGCTACTAGGAGTTATGGATAATCAAATTATTGCCACAGCAGTGGCCGCACTATTCTGGCTATTTTCTTATAAGTACATGCGTTTGTTTACCAAAATTGCTGAGCAAAAACTAGCCGTTTCTAAATCTCTCTACAACCAAAGAATGCTTAGCCTAACTGGCAAGTTAATTGTCTTATGGTCACTAGCTGCCTTAGGAATTTTCGTTTTCGAATTGTATCTGTTACTAACGGTGATTTAAAAAACCAAAAGGCCGGCGCGAAGCGCCGGCCTTTTGTTTAAGAAAACATATTTAGTTTTAGTCTTCGTCTTCAGCAGGTTGGATCTCTGCAATCATTTCGTTCTTATTAGAACCCTTGAAGCCAGTACCAGCTGGGATTAGCTTACCGATGATCACGTTTTCCATCAGACCAGCTAGGTTGTCTTCACTTCCCTTCACTGCCGCGTTGATAAGAACGCGAGTAGTGTTCTGGAATGAAGCAGCTGATAGAAAACTCTTACGTGAAAGTGAACTTTCAGTAATACCCATAATGAGTTTGTCACCCTTAGCAATTTCCTTACCAGCTTCTTTGAGCTTATTGTTAGCTTCAACCATGATCCACTCCTCTACTACTTCACCAACGGTAAAGTGAGAATCTCCTGAGGCTGTAATCTTCACTCGACTCATCATCTGCTTAACGATAAGCTCGATGTGCTTACGAGAAATGGTTACACCCTGAAGTTCGTAGATCTTGTTAATTTCAGAAATGATGTAGTCCTGCGTCATTTCCTTAGTACCGAACTTGAATAGATCTGGCAGAAAAGCAGAGCCGTCAGTCAATAACTGACCACCGTAAACCTCTTCACCCTTAGACACCTTAACTACACGACGGAAGTCTGCTTCATACTCAATGACATCACCCTTCTTAGGAGCATGTTTAGAATCTTTAGCAAATGCCACTACGATGATCTTACTCTTACCTTCGTTGCGGATTTCTGTAACGAAACCATCAGTCTTGGAGATAACCGCCGGTGCTTTAGGAATTCGTTTTTCGAACACTTCTTCCACACGTGGAAGACCCTGCGTTACGTCACCGCCAGCAGCTGAAGTACCACCCAAGTGTTTAGTGTTCATCGTTAACTGAGTACCTGGCTCACCAATCGCTTGAGCAGCCACAGTACCTACAGCTTCACCGATATCTACTAAGTGGTTAGTAGTTAGGTCTACACCGTAACACTGCTGACAAACACCGCGAAGTGTTTTACAGGTCATTGGTGATCGCACCTCTACTGATTCACAAGTTGATTCTTCTAGAGCTACAGCGTCGCGTCGACTAAGCATGTGACCCTTTTTGAAGACTACGTTACCCTTAGTATCCACAGCATCATCCGCTAATACACGGCCCTTAATAGCCTTTGAGAAAGCAATCTCAATACCAGAAGCTGACAGACGTCCGATAGTTGTATGGTCCTTACTCTTACAGTCAGCTTCAGTCACGATAGCATCCTGTGCCACCACGAAGAGACGACGAGTTAGATAACCAGCCTTCGCAGTTTGCAGCGCGGTGTCGGCCAGACCTTTACGTGAACCGTGAGTGGTAATGAAGTACTCAATCGGTGTCATACCTTCCTTCATACATGAAGTAACTGGGAATTCTAGAGTTTCACCACGAGTGTTAACGATCAAACCTTTCATACCAACCATCTGGGCAATCTGACGCATAGAACCTCGAGCACCTGACTTCCACATGTCGAAAGCAGAACCATTTAGATCCATGTCTTCTGGAATAGCTTCTTCCAGTTCAGACTTAGTTTTATGCCAAATTTCGATAATCATTCGTTTACGCTCTTCACGTGAAAGAAGACCGTTATCGTAGTGATCGATGATCACTCGTTCTTCTTCTCGAGCCTTAGCAATGATGGCATCCTTAGTTTCTGGAATAACCACTTCGTCAATACCCCAAGTTGTACCTGAAACAGTAGCGTACTTGAAACCGAACTGCTTAATCTTGTTAACCACTTTAGGTACAACGTCTGTACCTTGATCATCAATCAAGTCTAGAACTACAGCAAAGATGTCTCGCTGAGATACTAGCTCATTCACAAACTTATGATCACTCGGTAATACTGAGTTGAAAAGTAGACGACCTACTGTTGTCTCAAATACTCCACCTTCAAAGTGAGCGTATTTAGGAGTATCAGTAGCCAACACTTTGATCTTAGCTCGAAAATCTACTAGACCGTAATCGAAAGCGTTAATAGCATCGTTAGGAGAAGCAAAGTACTTCCCTTCACCTTTGCTACCTTCTACTTCCTTAGTCATCCAGAAAGCACCTAATGCCATATCCATGATAGATTCAGACACTACAGGTTCACCAGAACCTGGCTTTAGAATGTTACGGTTAGCAGAAATGATTTCCTTAGCCTCTAGCTGAGCCTCTTCTGAAAGTGGTACGTGTACCGCCATCTGGTCACCGTCGAAGTCCGCGTTAAACGCTTTACATACTAACGGATGAACCTGGATCGCATTACCTTCAATTAGTACCGGACGGAAAGCCTGAATACCCTGACGGTGCAAAGTCGGTGCACGGTTTAGCAGTACATACTTACCAGTAATAACTTCTTCCAGAATCGCCCATACTTCTGGCACTCCATCTTCAATTAGACGACCGGCACCACGAATGTTGTAAGCCAATTCCTGACGCAATAGTTCAGAAATCACAAATGGTCGGAATAGTTCCAGAGCCATGTGCTTAGGCAAACCACACTGGTCTAGTTCTAGTTCAGGACCGATAACGATCACCGAACGACCTGAGTAGTCTACACGCTTACCAAGTAGGTTCTGTCGGAAGTAACCTTGCTTACTCTTAAGATAATCAGAAAGTGACTTCAATGGACGGCGCTGTGCCTGACTCATTGCTGAGTACGCAGTGTTACCGTGACGGATTGAGTTGTCGATTAGAGCATCAACAGCTTCCTGCAAGATACGCTTTTCGTTACGTAAAATCACGTCTGGAGCCATGATGTCGATCAGTTTCTTCAGACGGTTGTTACGATTGATCACACGACGGTAAAGATCGTTAAGATCAGATGAAGCATGACGACCACCTTCTAGGGCCACCATCGGACGCAAAGCTGGTGGAATAACCGGAATACGGTTTAAGAACATCCATTCTGGACGTACTCCAGCGTGGATCATACCGCGTACTAGGTTTAGTCGCTTATCTAGTTTTAGCCGTTCAGCAGCTCCAGCTGTTTCACGTTGTGTTTCTAGCTGATCCTTTAGTTCCTCAAGATCAATACTTTTGAAGAGTTCGTAGATTGATTCTGCACCGATCTTAGCCTCAAATAGGTTTGAGTACTTCACTGAGAATTTATGGAAGTGAGTTTCATCGAGCACAGTTCCCTGCTTGATAGATTCAATTTCCTTCTTAGTTTCAGTCATTCGACTCTTCAGCTCATCTTTAGCTTCGTCGTTCTTAAGTTCCTTCAACCGAGCTTTGTACTCAGTATCAAGATCCTTAAGTAAACGTGCTCGCTCTTCTTCAGAAGCTTTAGTGATGATGTAACCGGCGAAGTAGATAACCTTCTCGATTGAGCTAGCTGTGATACCAAGAATCAAAGCGATTCGACTTGGCACACCACGTAGGAACCAGATGTGAGAAACTGGTACACATAGTTCAATGTGACCCATCCGTTCACGACGAACGATAGCTCGAGTTACCTCTACCCCACACTTTTCACATTCAATACCCTTGTATCGAATACCGCGGTACTTCTTACACGAACATTCAAAGTCCTCTACTGGACCAAAAATTCGTTCATCAAATAGACCGTGTTTTTCTGGGCGTTGAGTACGGTAGTTAATAGTCTCCGGCTTGGTGACTTCACCGTATGACCAGTCGAGAATTCGATCTGGAGAAGCTAGCTTTAAACTCACCTCTGTGAACTCTGCTGGCTTGAATGGTTTTTTGTTTGTTTTTTCCATTTTATTTTTGATTAGAGACTATTAATTAACCGCGGTCTTCCTTACGTAGATCAACATCAAGTGTTAGACCTCGTAACTGATTTACCAATACGTTAAACGCTGCTGGTGTGTGTGGATGACTAATTCGTTCACCACGCACGATAGCGTCAAAGGCTGCCGATCGACCAACAATATCGTCAGACTTAATAGTTAACATTTCACGAAGTGTATAGGCAGCACCGTAACCAAGGAGCGCCCACACTTCCATCTCTCCGAATCGCTGACCACCAATCTGGGCCTTACCACCAAGTGGCTGCTGAGTAATAAGAGAGTATGGACCAATAGATCGCATATGAATCTTGTCTTCAACCATATGGTGCAGTTTCAAGATGTACATGTATCCAATTGCAGTTTTCTGAGCAAATTCTTCACCAGTTCGTCCGTCACGCAGTTGCATCTTTCCGTCTTCAGCGATACCAGCTTCTTTAAGTTCAGTCTTAATTTCTTCTTCAGTCGCTGAAGCAAACGGTGGCACAATCGCCTGGTAACCAAGCGTATTAGCTGCCATACCTAAGTGAAGCTCAAGAATCTGTCCCAAGTTCATACGTGAAGGTACACCAAGTGGTGTCAGGATCACGTCTACTGGACGACCATCTTCTGTGTACGGCATGTCTTCTTCAGGAAGAATTCGTGAAATTACACCCTTGTTACCGTGACGACCAGCTAGCTTGTCACCAACTGATACGTTACGTACCTGAGCGATAGTAATGTGAATCTTCTTGATCACACCACTTTCTAGTTGATCACCATTTTCACGTGAGAAGATTTTTACACCGATCACACGACCGCGCTTACCAGCTTCTAGACGTAGAGATGTATCCTTAACGTCTTTGGCTTTTTCACCAAAGATAGAGCGTAGTAATCGCTCTTCAGGAGTTAACTGAGCTTCACCCTTAGGTGTTACCTTACCGACCAAAATGTCACCCGGGCGAACTTCGGCTCCTACTCGGATAACACCGTTTTCGTCTAGGTTACGCAACTTCATTTCTGACACATTAGGAATGTCGGGAGTTGTTACTTCAGGACCAAGCTTAGTGTCACGAACCGCAACATCTAGCTCATCCATATGGATCGTAGCGAACTTACTATCCTTAACTAGTCGTTCAGAAATAATAATCGCGTCTTCGTAGTTAGCACCACTCCAAGACATGAAAGCCACAAGAGCATTCTGTCCCACTGCAATCTGACCTTTGTCAGTTGAAGAAGTATCTGCCAGCACATCACCTCGTTTCACTTTGTCACCAACAGTCACTGATGGACGGTGGTAGAAAGCTGAGAAATCGTTAGTACGTTGGAATGTAGTTAGGTGGTACTCTTTCTTCTTACCATCTTTACCTTTTACAACAATCAGACGAGCGTCAGCTTCGATAACTTCACCAGCTTCAAGAGCTGTGATCACACGACCAGTGTCGCGCGCTGCAATTTCTTCAATACCAGTTGCAACTAGCGGCGCCTCCTGAACAATACAAGGAGTAGCCTGCTTCTGCATGTTTGAACCCATCAAAGTACGGTTCGCGTCGTCATGATTCAAGAAAGGAATCATTGAAGTTGCCACAGAGAAAGCTTGGTTGGTAGCAATATCCATATAGTCCACTTCTTTCTTAGGCATCAAGCGAGGCTCACCGTTGTATCGTACCTCCACCATATCTGGCTTGATTTTACCTTTATCGTCCACCTCAACTGCTGCGTGAGCAATGTGGAATTTTTCTTCTTCGTGAGCGTTTAGATAATCAATCTGACCAGTTAGTACACCTTTTTCTACCTTCACGTACGGAGTCTCAATAATACCGAAACGGTTTACACGAGCGTACATGGATAGACGAAGAATCAAACCAATGTTTGGACCTTCTGGAGTATGGATTGGACATAGACGTCCGTAGTGAGAAGTGTGAACGTCACGCACTTCAAAGCCAGCTCGTTCACGAGTTAGACCTCCAGGACCAAGTGCTGACACAGTTCGTAGCTGCTCTAGCTCAGAAAGGTTGTTCTGTTGGGGAGCAAACTGTGATAGCTGGTTAGTAGTGAAGAATTCTTTAATCGCTGCTTGCAGAGGACGTGGGTTGATGATCTGCATTGGCAAACTAGTTTCAGCTTCGATGGTACTCATACGATCCTGAATATTTCGTTTCATACGAGTCATACCCACACGTACACGCTGGATACACATTTCACCGAAGTAACGAACACGACGGAAACCTAGGTGGTCAATGTCATCAGGTAAAGCACCTGGTTCGTGATTCTTCTCCATAATTGTCTTCAGGATGAGTCGAAGATCCTCAAGAGAAACAGTTCTTTCGTCAGTCGCTTTTTTGTCAGTTGGACGGTCAAAGCGTTCATTAAAGTGATGACGACCAATTTCTGAAAGGTCGTAACGTTCAGGAGCAAAGATTGAGTTAACAAACTCCTTAGCGTTTTCTACTGTTGCCAAGTCACCATCTCGAAGTCGTTTATATATTTCGATGTATGACTCATCAGCTGTTTTAGCTGTATCCTTAGCAATAGTTGCCTTAATATATTCTTCACCTCGCTCAACATCAGAGAAAAGCTTAATCATATCTTCGTCTTTTTCTAGACCAAAGACACGCAATAGTGATGATACTGGCACTTTCTTTTTACGATCGATCTTGATGTAGATCACACCATCAGCTTCTGATTCGATTTCTACCCAAGCTCCACGAGATGGGATGATTTTTGCACCGAAACAAGTTTTACCTTTTAGTTCCTGTGAAGTGAAGAAAATGCCGTAAGAACGAGCCAACTGTGGCACAATCACACGCTCTACACCGTTGATAATGAAAGTACCATGATCCGTCATGACTGGCACATCAGCCAAGAAAATTTCCTGCTCTTTGTCAGAATCAAAAGTCAGGTTCTTCAAAACCACTGTCGCACGCAAAGGTGCATCGTAAGTTAACTTATTTTCCTTAGCAAAAGCTGGAGTACACTTTGGCTGCCCCATCTCATACTTTTTAAATTTCATCTCAAACTTCTTCTCTGAGTAGTCAGAGATTGGTGAGAATTCTTTGAAGATGTCCTTTAGACCTTCTTCAACAAACCACTTAAAGCTTTCTCTTTGTGGTTCGATCAAGTCTGGAAGATCAACCAGAGGATCCTTAGCCAATTTGAATTTCTTCTTTGGCATTGAACCAACTGATGGATACTCCTCAGCCTTTGGTTTTTGATACATATCGTTCATAACAAACCAATTAATTTGGCAAAACTAAAGACACAAAAAACACCCGCCAGAAGCGTTGTTTAAATACCTATTTATTTTTGCACGGTTTCTAATAACATCACTGACGAAAGTGATTTATTGTCCCCACCCCGAACGTGCAATCGCGACTCAATCTTTATCTCCGAGAAAATGACAAGTGGCCGAAATTTTAACAAAATAAACCAAAAATGCAAGGGCTTTTAACGATTAATTTGACTAGGTCAATATTTAAAGCTACATTCATAGCAAAGTTCCCATTGTTCCCATGTTCCCACAAAAAAACAGCTGAGGAGGCTGACATGAAAATTCAAATTACCGGCTGCAAGACCTTTATGAAGTCAAACGAACGTCCGCCCAATGGCATCTACGTTTGCGTCATGAAAACCGCTGGTTTTGGACGGGCGCAGTTTGAAGTTTGGATCACCAAAGTCACCGATGACAACGTCTCACACATCTACCGGGCTGCGAGTAATTCAACCCTATCCCTGGAAGAAGTCGCTGAAAAAGTCGTCGAAATCGGAAATGATCAACCATTCGTTCAGATCTGGATCACTCTAGGTTTCGTCAGCCAACTATCTCAAGCTCTGTCAAAGCTAGTCGATGAAAAAGCAATCAAGCCTGCTGACGTTGCTGACACAAGCGCCATGCCGGACTGGCGCCAGTTGGCCACACCGATCATCAAAGATTGATCGAATGGAAAATAAAATGGGCCGCACCTTCAGTGCGGCCCTTCCCTATTATTTTCGCCATAAAACAAAGTAAAAAAGCGCCCCAAGTAATCAAGGGGCGCTCTCAATTTCAGTTAACTATCACTTAGATAGCGCCGATCGCTTCCGCGACCTGTCCGTAACGACAAACCACATCGGCCACCACTTCGTCGGGTGGAACATTACCTTCGTAACCGGGCCACTTTGAACTATCAGTCGGATGAGCCGCCTTGGCCGCTTTTACACGCGCCCACCACTCAGGACAATTTTCTTCGTACCATTGACGGACCGGATCTTTATCGTAACTGCGACCATCCGGACCAATTAGGCGCATTTCGTCTGGTGAAATAGAATCACCAAAGATGAACTTATCGCGCCCATTAGGACGATAAAGAACACCTCCTTCGAACTTTCCATCCAGGCGATCAAAACCTCGAGCTCGAAAGAAGCGATTCAGAAAAGCTGAGGCTTCCCGGATGGCTGTATCGTAAATGATACCCAAAGCCTCAGGCGACATACCTGCCAGTCGTGCCGCCACCCTGTCCCAGACATAGGTGTCGGCGTCTTGATATTTGGTTGTACATTCGACAAACGCGGGTTGCAGACGAGCACCATCATCAAGACCATGCTCGCCAACCAACAGTTTCTCAACTGCTGCCCGATCAAGATCACCAGCCTGGACTCGCTTCCGCATCTTAGACGTCACCACGTTGCGATCAATCAACTCAACCGCCATAATCCGACCCACCGATGCGTCGCCATAGCTAACATCCAGTTCCTGAATATCAAGCGGCTGCACCTGCATGGTTGCAGTTCCAACATCATGGTTGATGTAATGAGTTGTGAACCCAGAATCTTCCATGGCTTGGAATAGACAGCCAGAAATAGCACAACGCAACTTACCAAGGCCAGTGAACTCAACTGGCACCGGGCCAATATCGAGAATGGATACCCGATCGGAGAACCTGAACTCGATATGGTCCACCTCTCCACGATGCATTACCCGATAGATATCTTTGGCGGAACCGCTCCGCTCCAATTGTTTTTCCATAATTCCCTCCTTCGGAATTCAATAAGGATGATGGGGAACATTCTGCTCCTGTTCAACTTGATGCTGCTTTACTGCATCGTCGATGTCTTCGTCGGTCAAACCAAGAATACGAGCCGCAAACAGAGCAGCATTGATAGCGCCAGCCTTTTCAAAACCCATAAAGCTTAGTGGCGCTCCTGACGGCATTCGCACCATCGACCACATCGCATCATTACCCTGCGGCGGCTTACTGGGTGCGACACCCAAGACCGGCAAAGTTGTTTCCGAAGCCACCATACCAGGCAGATGAGCTGAACCCCCTGCACAAGCAATAATTACTTTGTAACCACAAGTGCGCGCGGTACGTGCGCACGCATGCATCCGTTCAGGTGTACGATGAGCCGATACGACCCGATGTACAAAAGGAACACAGAGCTGATCAAGCATTTGACAACAGTGTTCTACACAAGACCAGTCGCTCGGCGAGCCCATAATCACCAGCACTGAACCTTCAGCTGGTTTATCGAAGTCATCTTCGCTGAGATGACCATGTTTGAATTGTGATTTTTCAGCCATTTCGGCCTCCCTGTCAAAAGCTTCCAAACGGAAGCAAACATTTAACCCGCCACAGTGGCGAGTTATCCCGACCCAGTTTTACCGTATTTTTCTTAAAAAAGCGAGGTGCGAACAAAAAAACTTCCAATCTGATTGGAAGTTTTTTGTTTTACTTTTTACCTGAGCGATAATCTTCTATTTTCTTATGGTCACCTGATAAAAATACTTTTGGCACTTTATATTTCTTCTTTTTGTATTCAAATACTTCTGGTCGCGTGTAAGTTTCACCAGTGGTATTTCTGTCATCTTCCAATGACTCTTGTGTACCAAGCACACCGGGCACCTGCCTAGAAACAGAATCAACAATAGTGAGAGCTGGCAGCTCACCACCAGTTAAAATATAGTCACCCATTGAGACATACTCGGCTTTCAGAGCTTTTTTTACTCGACTATCAATTCCTTCATAACGGCCAGCAATAATTACTACATGGTCATAATTCTTAGCCAGCTTCTTAGCCATAGTCTGATCAAACTGCTTACCGCGCACTGAAGTGATCAGGGTCTTAACCTTCTTCTGATCCTTCTTCCTTCCTACCGCTTTCTCCCAAGCTTTAATAATCGGCTCAGGACTCATAACCATACCTGGCCCACCACCGTACGGCTTATCATCTACCTTCTTGTGTTTGTTCTTAGAAAAATCCCGTGGGTTGTAGTAATTAACCGCAATCTTCTTTCCGCGCACTTTGGCTCCTTTACCTTTATCAGTCTTCTGCGCGCGCCCTAAAACACTTGCGTCAGTATACGCCTGCATCACCTCTGGAAATAATGTAATTAAGTGAAAATTCATTTCGTTAGCTTACCATGGACACACCTCCGTTTCAGTACCTTCCATTATCGGTAGTGAACCCCAAACTAATGCATGCTGATTCCAAAACTCTAAAGACTCGTCGGTCGCCATTTTATCCCACGGTTCAGGTGGAGCATTTTCACCAATATAGGCAGTTATTAAAATATATTGTTCCTCTTTGGATTTTTGATCGCACTTTAAGACGACTGTAAAAACCGAAACTGGTCTCAGTGATTTATTCTTCACGAACCTAGTCAAACCTTGCCTATTCGGACGCTGGGCGTAAATAATTTTATCTCCCTCTACAGTCGGCACACAAATACTTTCACCAATTATTCCACCAAAATCGTGTGAATAATGAAAATATACTTCGCCAGCAGGTGGATTTATATGAGGTAAGGTTTTTTCTAGATATTCATATATCTTGTCGTACTCAGTATGAATGTGACTTTTCACTCGATCAAAAACCGGTGCTCCGTTTTTTAAATGACCTAACAACTCACCAGTCATAATTTATCTTTATACTTTTCTAAGAAAATTGGGAATTGAGAATGCATTTTATCAACTTCAGGGAAATCTTCTAACGCAAACCACTGCAAATCCAAACACTTCTCTGGTTCAGTTATGTACACCTGATCAGGATCAATTAAAACTTTATGATCAAACTGAATCCAGTGCGTCTGCTTACCACCAAGCTCACGAAACACTTCTCTAGTTCCTAAAAACTCAACCTCTAACACATCGGCGCCACACTCTTCCTTAACTTCACGCTTAATAGTTTCTTCAATAGTGTCACCAAATTCAATACCACCGCTACCAATTGGATCCCATTTATTATGCTCATCACGACACTTTTCACTACGTAAACCTAGCAGGTAACGACCTTTTCCATCATGACATAAAGTAACTGCTGCGTTACCAATATAATCAATCCCTTTAATCATTCTTTGAATCGTAGCACAGAGCCATAAAAGCAAAAACCTTTCGCGGCAGCGAAAGGTTTTTGCTTTTTCTCTTTACTAATTTGAAGAATAGAATTTTGATGAAGAGCGAGGAGTCTAGAAATTTTGCGAGAGAGTCGTAGATTATCTACGGTGACTGAACAAAATTTCGTAACGACAAAGCTATTCGCAAAATTATATCTTCAAATCGTCGATGGCTTGATCTAGACTTTTAGGCTCACTAGAAATCTCAACTCCAGAACCAACATCGTCCATATCTGATACAGACTCAGTTCGGTCAGCAGTCATAACTCGACCGCCTTCTGGTTCGTTAATTTTAAGATTGACGCGGGCGTCGTTCTTCATACCAACTACACGAAGGAGTGTACGGATCGCCTTGGCTGTGTTACCACTGCGGCCAATAATCTTACCCATGTCTTCCCCGTGTACGTCTAGTGTTAGAAGGACACCCATTTCATCTACCGTACGGTCGATTTTTACATCATCTGGATGATCTACTAGAGCTTTTACAACAGTCTCTAAGAATTGCTGATCTTCGTGCATAAATTTTGAATTACAAGAACTAAGCGTCCGTTACATACTATTCGGTAACGTGCTATTAACAATAGTACTAAGTCAAGCCAATACGTCAACTGCCGCGCGTCCATAAATGGACGCGCGGCAGTTGAATGATTTTATTTAAGGTAAACATTTAACCCCTTCCAGTGATTTGCTCTAGGAAAAGAGCAAATCTGGAAGTAAATAAAACATAGTCGCTTCCGCTCGTTGTTTTACTTATCTTCAGTTTTTTCTTCTTCTGCTGGAGTTTCCTCAGCAGCTTCTTCAGCCGGAGCTTCGTCTTCTGACGGTTCCTCCGCTGGTGCTTCAGCTTCTTCTGCAGCTTCTTCAGCCGGAGCTTCGTCTTCAGCTTCTTCTGTAGACGCAGCTTCTGCCGCTTCGACTTCTGCTTTTGCAGCTTCCTCAGCTGCAGCTTTTTCTTCAGCTTCGCGAGCCAATGCTTCTTCGTCTACAATAGGAGATTTCTTAGGCAAGACGTTTACTTTCTTACCTTCGATTACCTTTTGTCCGACGAGAATATTGTGCACGGTATCTGAAGGCTGCACACCCTTTGATAACCACTCTGCTGCCGCCGCTTTATCAACCTGAACGTGATTCATTTTTGGATTGTATGAACCCAAAATAGCGATGTTCTTGTTGGACTTTGGCCCAGTGCGCTTATCGCAAACCACAATACGAAAACTTGGATCGTTTTTGCGGCCTACTCGTTGTAATCTCATCATTAACATGACGGCGCAAGAATACTATATAAATGCCATTTTGACAATAAAAAAGGCCGAGGATGGGACCGCAGATATGATTTAAGAATGTCTTAAGACAATTCTGTTCTTAAATCATATCTGCGGTCGTTTATCCATCGCTCGGCCAAAGTCCAACAGGGAGGTAAAACGTTTGGTACGTCTACATATTCTTTATACCCCCAACCGTAAAACCTGTCTATTATTGTTCACTGAACAATAATGAGTTTTTAATGTTGTCAAATACCTTCTAAAAAGTTAGAGTACAGGCAAATCATGACTAATACAGAAACATACGAGGGACCGATTATTGTCCGTGGTAAAGGTACTGGCTTTTTTGTCTTACCTAACCAACCAAAAGAAGCTGACGACATTCTGATTGAGCGGGAAAATTTATCTTTCGCTCTTGATGGTGACATTGTCAAAATTGAATTACTACCAAAAGTAGCTGGCGAGAGACAACAAGCTAAAGTAGTTGAAGTTCTAGAGCCAACCCATACCGAGTTTGTCGGTACAGTTAAACCCAAAGAAGCCGGTAAGCCAATGACTTACCTACAACCAGACAATTACCGCATTCACGTACGACCACAACTACCTACCGCCACGACAGCTGACGAAGGCATGAAGGTGGTAGTAGAGATCACCTCTTGGTCTTCCCCGCACGTAGATCCCATCGCTGAAATTACTGAAGTCATTGGTCGAGCTGGTGATCACGAAACCGAAATGCAAGCCATTATCCGCTCTGGTGGTTTTTCAGAAAATTTCCCAGAACCAATTTCTAAGGCTGCCCAAGAATTACACGAAAACAAAGAGCAAATCTTTAAAGAGGCTGTGGCTGACCCTAAGCGTCGCGACATGCGTGATACAACCACCATGACCATCGACCCAGCTGACGCTAAAGACTTTGATGATGCACTATCTTTTGAGCAACTTGGAAACGGAAACTATGAAATCGGCATCCATATTGCTGATGTTTCTCACTACGTCCGTGAAGGTGACACTATTGATAAAGAAGCGCAGGAACGAGGGACCTCTATCTACCTGGTTGATCGTGTTATTCCGATGTTGCCTGAGGTACTTTCTAACGACCTCTGTTCCTTACGACCAAATGAAGATCGCTTAGCTTTTTCAGCCGTCTTTGAAATTTCTCCAGACGCTCACATTGTTAGCGAATGGTACGGACAAACAATTATTCACTCAGATAAACGTTTTTCTTACGAAGAAGCCCAAGAAGTGATCGACAACCAGTCTGGTGAATATCTTGAGGAGTTAAACATTCTCATGCACACATCTCGCATCTTACGCAACCGTCGTCATAAAGCTGGTGCTATTGCTTTTGAGCAACCGGAAGTAAAGTTTGAACTAGATGAGAACAAGAAACCCATAAAAGCCGTTACTAAAGTACGAACTGAGACCATGATGATGATTGAAGACTTCATGCTTCTAGCGAACATGTCGGTTTCTGAATACATCTACAATCTTTGTAAAGACGCTGGGCGCGACGCGGCGTTCATCTACCGTATTCACGATGTGCCTGACCCAGAAAAAATTGAAGAGCTCGCTATTTTCCTGCACGCCCTTGGTTATGAATTCAAGACCAACAACGGTATGGTTCACGCCAAAGATATCAACAAACTACTAAAAGAAGTTGAAGGTAAACCAGCTGAGAACTTAATCAAGACCGCTACTATCCGCTCAATGGCTAAAGCAATTTACTCAACCAAAAACATTGGCCACTTTGGCTTAGCTTTCAAGTACTACACCCACTTCACTTCTCCTATCCGTCGCTACCCTGACCTAATGGCACACCGCATGTTACGACGCCACTTAGACGGATCTGTGATTGGCAAAAAAGAAATGTTACGTTATGAAAAACTAGCTGTGCAGTCTTCTGAGCGTGAAATGTACGCTGTAAAAAGTGAACGTGATTCTATCAAATACAAACAAGTTGAGTACATGTCTGACAAAATTGGTCAGGAATTTGTAGCCACTGTTTCAGGTGTTTCTGACTGGGGCATCTACGTAGCAGAAAAAGAATCAATGTCTGAAGGAATGATTCGACTCGGCGCCCTTAAAGGCGACTACTACACCCACGAATCTAGTAAGTATCACGTAAAGGGCGAAAAGACAGGTAACACTTTTGCTTTAGGTGACGAAGTTAAAGTTAAGTTAGTACGAGCTGATTTAGAAAACCGACAATTAGACTTTGAACTAATTAAATAAAAGAAGAGCGGCCTCTGGCCGCTCTTCTTTTATTTAATTTAATTTAAACTTGCCACCTTGAACTCACCTTCGTCACTCCCTTGATCATAACTATCCTCCATCACCACCTGCCATGACGCCACACCTCCATAATAACTACTGGCATAATCTTGATAATCTGGGACCGCATTATGTTTATTAGCCAGCTGAGACATAGCGAAATACACGTCAAAACCTTGTGCTTCTATTCCCAACTCACCAGTCAATGTATCAGTCTCAGCGTAATTCTTACCAAACCACTCAATCACAGCTCTCATGTTAGTGTCACCCGCGTTAAAGTCATTGATTAAAACTGGAATCAAGAAGTAATGAACAAAATCAGCCTGATTACCTGCGAAATAGTTATCCTTGATTAAGCTGAGCTCAGCACCGACATTTTTATTCATATACCGATACGCGGCTGAGAAATAACTACCGGCGGCTTTTAAACTATCCGGCAAACTATCTCTACTGGCACCATTTTCAGCATGACGCTTCCAAGCCGCATCCATAAACTGCATCCAGCCCTTTGCACCAGCACTACTAGTAGCATCAGCATTATAGTGTGACTCTTGAGCAATCAGGGCTGGCATCATAGTCATCAGCTCTGACTCAATCAAATGCTCGAACTCATCACCAGATTCAAAAGAGAAACTTTGTGCCACCAACTCTTCCACTGTCACACCTAACTCAGCCTCCAAAGCTGCTTTGCGAGCCTGAATCAACTCCACTTCTGAATTAATATTTTCCATCCCTTCTCCTGCCAAAGAAAGGTAGACATGTTTCATCTCAATTTCAGAAGCTGGAATATTCGATATTTCACTCAATGAACTTTTTTGCTCTTTAGTCCACACTCCAGGAATCCCCACCGGCTTGATGTTTTCAGGGTCGTCAGTTCTACCATGATAACGCCAGGTGATTTCTTCCGTAGTGTAACCAGCTGTATCTGGAATCGACACTGGATCAGTTAAAGCTCTGCCTTCGGAATCTACAAACAACACTTGATCTCTCTGCATCTCTTTAACCTGAGCAGCGGTATTGAGATAACGATCGAGCAACAACGAGTCCAACTGTGTAACTTCAGCGTCAGCAACCATTTCGGTGTGCGACACTTCACTTTGTTCGCTCATATCTTCAGATTGAACTAAATCAACTAGACCATCGATTTCTAAATCAACCACTTCAGTTGCTGCAACTTGATCAAAACCTGACTCGTTTACTGAATCATTATGAGAATCTTTTATTGGTAAAACTGAAACACCAACGGCCAACAACACCCCCCTTAACGCCCGCTTCTGTTTGCTACTAAGTCCTTCTTTTTCATACTTTTCTAAACCCGGATAATCTCTTTCGTAAATTGGATATCCTGCAGTATTCTCACCAACCTTCTTGAATTTCGGTTTTTCCATCACATACATTGTACCGTGAAAGAAAACCATTTTTTACACGTCTCCACTGTTACCATGCAAAGAATTAATAACTACAACTGGCACATTCGCTCAATTGAATCTACTAGGCCTTCATTAAGGTCAGGCACCTTTTCAGTAACATCTAGTCGTGGCTATATTTTTAAGCGATAACTTTAAACAGTTTTGGTATATGATAATGTAATAGACCTAGTTTTTTACACAAAAATGCTATGGTTGTGCCAACTTAACCAGCCAATAATACATAAAGGAGGTGGTTAAATGTTCACTGAACACATCCTGACCATCATCCTGAAGGCTGATGACAATGGATCTCTATCAAAAGACTGCGATATGCTAACAGACAGTGGGTATAGCACTATCCAGACTATATTTAGATCTGTACCTAAAGCATCAATTATAAAAGACAAGCAGTTGACCTGTCGAGCAGCA
>CAYFXS010000003.1:0-6227 GCA_964347215.1 uncultured Candidatus Saccharibacteria bacterium | reverse complement strand
ATCTGTACCTAAAGCATCAATTATAAAAGACAAGCAGTTGACCTGTCGAGCAGCAAAACCCCGTGGAAAATAGTTTTTAAAAACTATTTTCCACGGGGTTTTATAATTCATTTTATTAAACTAACTGTAGCGAAGTAAATAGGATGAAGTACAAGGCACTGGAGGAAAATAATTCGACTGCGGCCTAAGTCGAAGGAGATTTATTTTACTGAACAGTAACGCAGTAATTCGCCTACTTACTTCGCTACAGCTACTGCTTCGTCGAATTTAACGGAAAGTAATCTAGAAACCCCATCCGCCCCCATAGTAACACCGTAAAGAATGCCGGCCCGACTCATAGTCTCACGGTTATGAGTAATAAGGATCAGCTGCGACTTCTCAGCCAAGGCTTCAATCATGTCTCCATAACGTCGACTATTGGCCTCATCAAGCGCTGCGTCAGTTTCATCAAGAATAATAAATAGCGGTGGGTTAACCTGACTCATAGCAAATATAAGAGCGATCGACGTAAGGGCTCGCTCACCACCAGAAAGCATATCTAAACCTTTTACTCGCTTATTCGGTAATTTTACGTCAAGCTCAATTCCTTCCTGAGCCTCCTCATCCTCAATCTCTTCATCAATCTCAATTTCCTCTCCATATTCGTTGATATCCTTTTTCTTTTGCTTCTTAGTTGGCTTAACCCGCAAAAGCTTAGCTTCACCACCGCCAAACATCAAAGTGAAGAAACGGTTGAACTCCGCAGCAATCTTATCAATACCAGCCACAAAACGTTCGTTAAGCTGTTCAGTTAATTCAACAATTAATTGCTCCAACTTTTCTACTGAAGCAGTCAAGTCCGCAATTTCACGTACCAAAAATTCATCACGCTCTTTTACATCCTTGTATTCCTGCTCAACATCACCGGTATTACCACCCATTTCTTCCAAACGAATTTTCATCTTCTCAAGTTGATGACGGCGTTCGTACTGAATATCTCGAGATTCAGCGGCAATCTGATCATTATTTACAACTTCACCATCAACCACAATCTCAAATTCAAAGTATTTACTCGCCCCACCACCAATTAAGGCCACCGCTTCAGACAACTCTCGCTTAAACTCCACTCGATCACGCTCTAACGTACGTAACTCCTGATCAATCCTAGCTAAACTATTTTCACAATCACGTTGCTCACCAACAATTCTAAACATTTCTCGCTCTGCTTCGCGACTTTCTTGAGATTCTGCTTCAATAGTTTCTTTTAGCTCATTGTAAGTTTTGGTATGCGTCTCCTCTTCTTCACGAGCTTTCACAATTGCCTCTTCAACCTCAGATAATTCTTTTCTGATTACTTTTAGCTCTTCTTCTTCTTTCCTTGTGTCAATTACAGCGTTACCTTGAGCTGTCTTAAGGAATTTACGAGCTGAATGAATGATGTCAGTTAAAGTACGCTGCAAGAAATTAACCTCACTGTTACGAGCGCCTTTTTCAGCCATTTGTTCTAAAGCAACAACAAATTTTTTCACGTCACCAACTGGAATCGGCGCTTCACTTTCAGACTTAGCTTTGGCTTCCGCCTCTGCAATTCGACGTTCTAAAAAGGCCACCTGACCTTCTAGCTGACCACTGCGACGTAACAGCTCTTGCTTGGTGGTACGTGCAGCACTAATTTTTTCTTCAACTGAAATTAGATCGTGACTAGTTTTATCCTGTTCTTCTTTTTCTAGTTTTGCTTTTGCTTCCAAGAGCAACTCTTTCAAGCGTTCCAATCTTGAAGCTGGCTCTTTACGCTGAGCCGTTAGACGATCGTGATGGTGGGCTATGTATGTATCTTCACGTTTTAAATACTCAGCATAAACCGTAGTCAAATCTGAACGCAGCTGTGTAGCACGCTCAATTTTCTTCATTTGCCGTTCCAGAAACTTCAAATGAGGAGCCACTTCACGTCGAAGTGATTCAACTTTTTCAATATTCTCTAAAGTTTTCTTTAACTTCTTCTCCGCTTCAACTTTTTTAAATTGATACACCTTAAGACCTAGTGCGTCCTCTACCATCTCCCGACGATCTTTTGGATTGGCTGAAAGAATACGATCTGCCTCACCTTGGGAAATGATGTGATGACCGGTAGAGCCAATGTTAGCAGCAGAAAGAATTTCCTGAATTCTTTTTAGATTTGTTTTCTCACCATTAAGGAGATAATCATTTTTCCCGTCACGATGCACCACACGTTCAAGTATGATCTCGTCGTAATCAATTGGAAAAACTCGTTTATTGTTATCAAGCACCACTTCAACCGACGCACGATTACCGCGTGAAACTGAATCCGAACCACCCCAAATAAGATCTTCTCCTTTCTTACCACGCATCGACTTAACTGACTGTTCACCAAGCACAAACCGAAAACTTTCCGCTACATTGCTCTTACCAGAACCATTAGGACCCACAATAGCAGTAATCGGTGCACTGAACTCTAACTCGCTCTTTTTAGCAAACGATTTGAAACCGTTAATTGATAGATGCTTAAGGTACATAAATTAACGGAGAAGGATTATATAACCAACGTCAGGTAGATCTGTACCCGAAGAAACGCTAGTGCGGGCATAACTACTTTGACTATAGACGTAATAAAGACTCTGAGCATAGTAGTCAGATTGAGAATAATAATCTGACTGTGAGTAATAGTTAGACTGCGAATACGGCACATCTTTTATCTTACACCTCTTCTGAGTCCCTCTTAGAGGATCCCCAAAGACTGCATTAGTACACCAAACTCCATCAGTGTACTCAGCAGGCGCTGTCCATGTATCATAACGGCCGTATATAACTAATTTGGTTCCTGAAAAACTACAAAATTCCCCTTCTGTTGCACACTGCGTATACCCAGCATCAGGATCACTATCCCCGCCTCCACCGCCTCCACCGCCACCAGCATGTGCAGTTGCAATCAAAGAAAATTTATTTTCTAAATCTGAACCTGATCCAGAAGCACAAACTTCAGCATAATTACTTTTACTAACCTTTTCTGTCCCCGTTACAAACACGACCGGCATTACTACTCCACCACATTCAAACGCTGAATCATACCAATACCGAAACTCACCATTAGGATCAGTTGGTAAGGTTGGCAAAAAAGGTGCCAATTCCGCATCTACAGCTTCTCCCACTCCCAACTCAATACCATCTGGATAATCAGGGTAATCATTATTCTTCTGAGCATACAGCTTAAGCGCAAACTCATAAGTTGAAACATCAGAAATTCTCTTTTCATCACGTGATTTTTCTCGCGCACCACCAAAAGCAGCGACGGTAATCACCATCAAGATACCGATGATTGCTAAAGCTGTTAAAACTTCAACAAAAGTAAAACCCTTTTCCTGGTATTTCATAGTTTTATTTTAGCATGACAGAGGCCGGAAACGCTTTGCGTTTCCGGCCTCTGTGAATTGTTCTTTTACCAACCTTTGGCTTCGATCGCTTTTTCAGCCGCTGCCTGTTCAGCTTCCTGCTTAGCTCGACCATGTCCCTCAGCTACTTTTTCTTTCCCTAAGTAAACACCTACTGTGAACACTCGGTCATGATCCGGACCAACTTGACCTAAAGTTTCGTAAGTTGGTGTAATACTGACATTCTCCTGTGCCAATTCTTGGAAACGACTTTTAGGATCCTGCCACAGTCGCTTATCGACAATTTTGTCAGTTTTTTCAAACAAATGTGCAGCAATAAAAGCCTTAGCTGCTTCATATCCCTGATCAACATACAAAGCACCAATCAAAGCCTCAAACGCATTCGCCAAAATGTAGTTACGTGCTCGACCAGTATCTTTAGCTTCACCTTTACTCATCAAAAGGTAATCATTAACTCCTAGTTTTGTAGAAGATTCTGACAATGAGACTGTGTTAACCAGAGCTGCACGCACAGCTGTCAGCTCACCCTCAGGCTTATCTGGATATTTATTAAATAAGTAGTCAGTCACCACCAACTCCAAAACAGCATCACCTAAAAACTCAAGACGTTCATTGTGAGGCTGAGTAGCTTCACGATGCTCATTTAAATATGAACGGTGAGTAATTGCAGATAGCAATACTTCCTGATCAGCAAACTTAACTCCAAGTAAATTTTCCAACTTAGTTAAGTCAGCCTGAATATCTTTCTCTTCAGACATATAAATTACTTAATTGATTAATTTATACGCGAGATACATTACAGATGATGTTTTTACACCAACTCTAATCTACTCACGTCCTTTCGTAATATACAAAGATTAATAAATTTAGCAACCAAACTGACAGTATTATGCAGCAGTTTGCTTAGCTACCAGTTTAGTCACTGCCTTAGTAACAATTGGTTCGATATCTTCGTAGAAATTTAAGTCCAAGATATCCGTTACCTTAAACCACTTAGCATCGTCTAGACCACCTTTATTTTCCAGCTCAAGCTCTTTGTAGTCACTAACAGCCAGGAAATAAGTTACCTGCTTACGAACCTTGCCTAGCTCCGGATGGGAAGCTACATACTCGTTTTGTCCTAATTCACCTTCCAGTTTTACTTCCAGACCAATTTCTTCTTTTAGAGCTCGGACTGCACCGTCTTCAATAGATTCTTCGTCAGCCACCTTGCTCTTAGACAAAGTCCAATGACCAAAAATATCGTGCACTAAAGCAAAATACATACCTCCTTCATGCTCAGCATAAACCACTGCTCCTGAAAGGCGTTGAATTGGCATTTCATCAAATGGCACATCCTTTTTCTTACGTTTACTCTGCTCATCCTTTCCAGGCTCACCAATTTCTTTATAGACAGCCCCTAATACACCGTTCACAAAACGACTACTGTTCTCACCACCAAACTGCTTTGCTAACTCAATCGCTTCGTTAATAGCCACCTTAGCTGGAACTTCTGCTCGATCAGCAAATAACAACTCATAAAGCCCAAGTCGTAAGATATTTCGATCAACTGGAGAGATGCGATCAATTGGCCAATCCGGAGCGGCTTTTTCGATAACTTGATCTAATTCGGTCTGTTTCTGCAGGACACCATCAAGAAGCTTTTCCATGAATGGTGCATCTGTTTTATTTGGTGCAAATTCGGAGACATTACGCTCAAGTACAATGTCAATCTCTTTTTTATCGATACCATTTAAATCCCACTCAAAGAGGGACTGAAGAACGATTGATCTCGATAAATGTCGATTGGCCATAATGTACTTATTTAATTACTGGCTACATTGTAGCATGCAGCTTTAACTCACAAAATCCGGCTGAGGCCGGATTCTGTGAATTATTTAGCTATTTCTGCTCAGCTTCAGTTTCAGCTGGCTTTGCTTCTGCTACAGCCTCAGCTTCAGTTGGAGCAATTGACTCTGCCTGAGCGTTGATGCGTTCACGCTTAGCTTGCAAACGAGCTTCACGAGCATCTTTCTTAGCTTTTAGATCCATCACTTGACGACCCTTGTAAAAGCCACACTCTAGACACATATGATGTGGACGGTGGTTAGCACCACAGTTTGAACATACCGCCAAAGTCGGGTTTTTTAGGGCATGATGTGAACGGCGGTTCTTTGTGTGTGACCGCGTATGTCGCATTCGAATAACCATAAGTAATATTTATTTAGTGGCCAGAACTATAGCAAATAAACCTAAAATTGCAATAGCTGGACGACCTAAAGATCGCCCCGAAAAGACAATATTAAAATTTGGGTCGGCACGTATCACGCGCCGACCCAAGTCTCTCTAGAAACGACACCTTGCAATCACGCCGCTTCTTCTAGCTGCAGCTTGGCTGCTGCTTCTTCTGCTTTACTTAGCAACTCTTGTGGGGTCAGGCCATGCCCAGGTTCTTCACCTAGCACCTCACCAATACAAAACTCACCAACTTCAATCACGTTTGTCACTGCATTTTTTGAAACTCGATCCCAGAAACGAGTGCACGAGGACTTGTTTCTGTTTTTAACGGACAACTGTTCCAAAAAATCGATCAGTAGATTGATGCCAAAAAGCAGGTCTTTTTTTGTCGGGAGATCTAGTTCTCCGTGAACTCCGTTCACATCGCCTTCTTCGTCCCAAACACCTGTAGTTCCTTGCATTGATCCCTCGTTTTCAAAATAGTTTCTTTAGAAGTGGATACAACGCTTGCGCATTATACCACAAAAAAACATCAAAAACTACCCCCTGACATCAAAATTTGTACGAAAAAACCACCTCACGACTGCTCGATATTGGTG
This sequence comes from uncultured Candidatus Saccharibacteria bacterium, assembly GCA_964347215.1. GTDB lineage: Bacteria > Patescibacteriota > Minisyncoccia > Phycocordibacterales > UBA918 > OLB19. The sequence continues at coordinate 25 of CAYFXS010000003.1, read as the reverse complement.
GTTACCCTAACGGGATTTTCCGCCG
>CAYFXS010000002.1:16269-38869 GCA_964347215.1 uncultured Candidatus Saccharibacteria bacterium | reverse complement strand
AAGAAAAAACCCAAGTGGGAGAAAGCTCCAGCGAGGGTTTTTTCTTGTAGTTTGACGAAGTTATTCGTCTATTTCTATCGTTTAGACCACTGTGGGCGACGACGTGCCTTACGCAAACCAAATTTCTTACGCTCAACTGAACGTGGGTCCCGTTTTAGGAATCCTAGTGGTTTTAGAACTGAACGACGGTCAGCCTTTTCTTTTACTAGGGCACGAGCAATACCTAGACGGACTGCTTCTGCTTGAGCTGATAGACCACTACCTTTTACTAGAACTGTAATTTCGTAGTCACCAATCCCTGCGTCTTCTGCTTTTAGAACTGACATTACCTTCTGTTCAAAAGCTTCGTTTTCAAAGTAAGCAGCTAGAGTTTTACCGTTTACTGTGATGCTAGTTTCTTTTGCTGGAGTTAATCGTACTCGAGCACTAGCGGTTTTTCGTCGGCCGATGCCTTCAATGTATTTTTCTGCCATATTATTACTCAGTTACGATTAAGTTTTTCATCATGACAGTCTGTAGCTTGTTCTTTGGAAGCATACCTTTTACAGTACGACGTACTACTTCAGCGTAACCTAGACGTTCACCTAAGTGCTCAAGAGTTTCCTCGCTACGACCTCCTGGATAACCAGAATATGATTGATAAATTTCTCCTTTTTTCTTTTCAGGAATATCCATCTTGCTAGCATTGGTAATAGTTACTGTTACTGGTGCTGCAATGTTGTTCACAAAGTCAGGTAGATCCTTACCTTGTAGGTATGTAGCAGCTTCAGTTGCAATTTTACCTAGACGCTTATCAGTAGCATCGATGGTATATTCTCGTTTTGTAGTTTCTGTAGTCATAAGCTTATTCAACGTATTCGATTACAGCCTCATCACGACCTGCGTCTGTGCGACCCATTTTGATAATACGAGTGTAACCACCATTTCGTTCTGCGAACTTTGGTGCAACTTCATCAAAAAGTTTCTTAATAACATCAGCTTTTGGTTCACCTAGAAGTGAAGCAGCTTTACGACGCGCAGCTACAGTGTTTTGCTTACCGTAAGTTACTAGTCGTTCTGCTAGTGAGCGTAACTCTTTAGCTTTAGCTTCTGTAGTCTTGATTTGACCACGTTCAATTAAAGACACAGCTAAACCACGCATCAAAGCTGTTTTTTGTCGAGCTGGTCTTCCCAGTGTTCTGTTTTTATTTCCGTGTCTCATAATTAATCATTTAGGTCTGCACCCATGCTTTTAAGTAAGTCGACAATTTCGTCTACACCCTTAGGTCCAATACCATCGAGCGCAAGAATATCATCTTTTTTCTTTTTAACAAGACCGCCAACAGTTCGGATGCTAGCTTCTTCAAGTGCAGCTAATGTGCGAGCAGAAAGATCAAGTGTTTCGATTCGTGTCTTAAGAACATCTGGATCGATTTCTGTTTCAGCTTCACCTTCTGTTTCAGCTTCTACTTCAGCAGCTGCTACTTCAGGCACTTCTTCATCTTTGAAACCGATGATTGATTTCAACTGGTGAATCATTACTTCGATAGACTTTTCAAAAGCTTCGCGAGGAGTCATAGTTCCGTCAGTTTCAATCATCATTCGTAGACGGTTGTAGTCAGTTCGGTCACCTACACGCATGTTTTCTACTTCGTAGTTAGCACGTCGGATTGGTGTAAATACTGCGTCTAGTGCAATAGTACCGATCTCAACCTTGTCTTTTTGATGAATTTCACGAGCTACATAACCAAGACCATTTTCTACAGTCATTTCGATCTCAAGTTCAGTAGTTTTGTTTGTGATCTCAGCGATTGGTTGTTCAGGAGATAGGATTTCAATCTGTGATGGAGCTTCGATGTCAGCCGCAGTAACTAAGCCAGCACCTTTCTTCTTCAGAGTCATGGTGATTGGTTCGTCTGTATGAGCAGCGATGCGTACGCGCTTGATGTTCAAGAGCATAGTGATCACATCTTCTTTAACGCCTGAGATAGTTGAGAATTCGTGTTCAGCGCCGTTGATCTTTACCTGAGTGATTGCTGAACCAGGTAGAGATGAAAGAATGATGCGACGTAGTGAGTTACCCAATGTGTGTCCGTAACCTGGGTACAAACCGTCAATCTCATAAATGCCGCGAAAATCTTCTTCGCTAACAACTCGTGGTTTTGACGGCAGGGCTACATTTGTTTCTAACATGGTGATGTTATTTACTTTAAGTTCGAATAATTTTAACGACTGTAATATTCCATTACCTGAGTTGGGTCAAACATTGCTTCAGCAGGGTCGTATGTTGGAGCAGATTCTACTGTTCCGCTTAGAGTTTTTAGATCAAACTTCAACCAACTTGGCACTGAAGTGGCTTCGTGACTTTCAGTTAGTGATGTGAATAGAATTGAACCTTTACTACCCTCTCGTACGGCAATAACGTCTCCCTGACGCACTTTATGAGAAGGAACAGTTAGTTTGCGGTCATTAACAGTAATATGGCCGTGAGATACCATCTGACGAGCTAGGCGACGTGTTTTAGCCAAACCTAGACGGTATACAGTGTTATCTAGACGAGATTCCAGACGTTGCATCAGAAGTGCAATAGGCTGGTGACTCTTAGCTACTGCTTCGTTTACATAACGACGAAGTTGTTTTTCAGAGATACCGTATGTGAAACGCATCTTCTGTTTTTCAATGAGCTGACGTTTGTAGTCACTCATCTGACCTGGGCGCTTACGGCGCTTACCGCCACGAGCTTCTGATAGTGCAAATTTCTGTGTTTGTGTTTTCTCAAAGATTGGTGCACCTAGACGCTTAGCGATTTTGAATTTAGGACCTAATTTCATAAGCAAAAATTATACGCGTCGAGCTTTAGGAGGACGTGGACCGTTGTGAGGTACCGGTGTCATGTCCGTAATACTTGTAATTGCAATTCCTTTACCAGCAAAAGCACGTAGTGCAGATTCACGACCCGCACCAACGCCTCGAATAACTACAGCTGCGTCTTTCATACCCATCTGTGTAGCTTTTTCGCCAATAATTTCTCCAACTTTAGCAGCTGCGAAAGGTGTACTTTTACGTGAACCTTTAAAGCCTAGTGCTCCTGAACTAGCAGCAATTAGAGAGTTACCTTTTGGATCACACAAGGTAACAATTGTGTTGTTGAAAGTAGCTAAGATGTTCAGCTTACCTGAAGCTACTTTTTTCTTAGGAATACGGTTAAGCGCACGAGAAGTCCCCGCTACATCCGAACCGCCACCTTTTTTGATGATTCTTTTCTTACCCATAGGACAATAGAATTAATAAATACTTAATTTTAAGTTTTCTCAAGCTTACGCTTACCGCTACCCATAGTTTTCTTAACTCCCTTAAGAGTTCGGGCGTTGGTTTTTGTACGTTGACCACGTGCAGGTAGTCGCTTGGCGTGACGACTGCCGCGGTATGAACCAATATCTTTAAGGCGTTTAATATCGCCTGCTACTGTTCGTTTTAGTTCTCCTTCGATAGTGAAAGATTCAATTTTTTCACGAATAGCATTTTCTTGGTCAGTAGTAAGATCAGTCGGCTTAGTGAATTGATCAATACCTAATTCACCTAAGATTTGAGTTGCGCGAGCACGTCCAATACCGTATACGGCAGTTAGACCAAACTCTAGATGTTTTTCATCTGGGATTGTAATACCGGAAATTCTCATAATTAACCTTGTCTTTGTTTATGTCGAGGCTTCATCTTGTTGATGACGTAGACTTTACCTCGTCGTCGGACGATCTTGTCATCCGGACTCATTTTTTTAACTGATGAGCGAACTTTCATAACTTAATAACTTAAAATCGTTTGGTTATACGACCTTTACCTCCGTAAGGGTCCGGTAGGATGGCAACTCGATCACCTACCAATACACGGATCCGGAAACGTCTCATCTTACCTGCTAGGTAAGCTGGCACGATTTCCTCAGAATCTTCTAATTTGACACGAAAAAGAGCGTTAGGAAGTGCTTCCTCCACTGTTCCGTAGATTAAATTATCTTGATTCTGCGACTGATCCATCAAACGGCAAGAGTCTAGCAAACTAGCTTGCTTACGTCAAGCCGGTTATTAAGTCCTGTGTGGAATTCTTTATTATTCCTCAATTACTTCTATTAATTCTATCTCGTTTAAGCTGGTTGGAAACTTAGTTTTCCAGAAAGGTCTGATCACAGCTTCAGCTTTTTTGATAGATGGGTAGGCTTTAAGAATGTTTGGCAAAGCTGTTCGGTTCGCGTTCAGAAGATCAGTTTTCAGTTTTCCTTCATCATATTCCCAGATAATTTGCGGCTTGCCTACTAGTTTAAATGACAGTGAATCATTTACGCTTATGTCAGAGTTAGTGGTGGTTGGACTGCTGTAAGTAAACTCAAAGTCAGTAGGATTAGAAATGCGCACAGCTTCCCCTTCGTAGCCTGGTACTGAAGCTGTGGCGATATACTCAGCAAAAGTATCTTCAGCAAAAAGTGGTACTCGCAACAAAGCCTTTTCTTTAATAGTGGCCAGGTTGTCACCAAATTCAACTGATGGCAACGTGACGTAAGTAAAAGTTATAGCTCCGTCTAGTTGAACAAAGCCTGCAGGTAGTTCAGTCGGTAGTCTTTCTAGTAGCGAGTTACGCAACTCCATACGTAAGGCTTGTTCAGCTGTTTGTAGCTCGGTCTCCTCAATTATGAATTTTTGACCTGAAAATCCTCCTGTCATAGCTTCTACAGACTCTGCGTAGACATTGTCAAACTCTTCATACCCCTTAAAGCCTGGAACAGTGAAGCGTGATGGGTTGATGTTGTATTCTTCACCCACTTCATCTGCGTAAACTTCAGCTGTAATTACACCAGGAACTCTGGTACCATCGTCACCGATCGTGTAGCCAGGCACGACTGCTGAGTCTGCTACTTTAAAGATTAAGCCTTCAGGGCTCTCAAAACGAGTATTGGTGACCAGTCTAATGGGGTCGGTTTGATGTTCATTGTAGATCAGAATGGTGCCGCGGGCCTGAGATTTAACCTCTTCCTTCCCAGTGGCTGTTACCTGACGCTCCCCTTCTGCTTCCAAAGTCATGATTTCGTAAGTCAGCTCGTCTGGGACGGCTGTTCGATAAGCATCAAAGTTAGCATTAATGTTTGGTGTTTTAACATGAGGAGAAACTGTAATTTCAGCTCCACCCATTAACAAACTGGCGATAAAACCAGCTCCTACCACCATTGCAAAAATAGCCAAAGCAATTACTAGTGATTTATTTTTTTGTTTACGTCCGTCGGTAATTACTAAGCTACCATCGTCATAGTCTTCTTCACGATCAATTTTCTTTGGCTCAGGAGCTTTAACTGGTGCAACCGACTCAGGTGAGCGCTTTTTGCGTGGGGTGGCCGGTTTAATATCTTGCAGGTTCCATTTTTGGGTCATAATAATAAAGTATACAAATAAGTTTCCTAAATGACTACTAGGTTATTGTGCATGGATATAGTCTTCTTTATCAGCGTTAGCTTCTAATTGGCAATACTGGGCTGATAATAGTACTCCAGTATCATTTACACTCAAGTCTGGAAAGAGTTTAGCTGTAATGGCGTGTAAGCTATGGTCAGAGTTGGTGGCTAAACGAGCACCTTCACCGAGGTGTTTACGGAAGAAATCAGCTGTATTTCGATCTGAGTGCATAAAAATAGTTTTTGGCACAGAAAGTGAATCTCCAGTTTCTTGAAAAAGTGCGGAAATTTTTAAATCATAAGTAGATAAAATAGCTGCTAACTGATCTTGTTTTGACTTTGCTAGTTTGCCTAAAATCATTGCCTCTCCCCCTTTCAAGTAAATATACGCTTCTTCTTTAGGTATATTGCACAAAGCGGCGATTTCTCTGGCTAGAGTGAAAGATCCATATTTAGTGTGTGTGGTGTAGTTCAGAACACCTTCACGAACAATTCCTATTTCAGTCGCTTCTTTTGTAACATCCACCAAACACACCTCCGATGTATCTGGATGCATATGACTTAAAGTGTGATAGAAAATATAAATAAAAGAATTTGTGGTAATTTCTGCCTTAGGAAGAATCTTGTCTCGTGACTCTTTGATTGCTTTCATTAAGTTCTTTTCGGTAAAGGCAATAATATGATTTAGCTCCACTTGTCTCCCCTCAACACTTTCAACCTTGTGTACGTTGTAACCGTTAATTTTAACGTTGATTGTTTTGTTGGTTATTAATTCTAAACCTTGGGTATTAACTCCATTTTCTCTGATTTCGTCTAAACTGGCTTGTTTTGCTGACTCAATTAATCCTGAGACCAACTCTTCTGTTACTTCAAAGGGGTGTTCATCTGTGTAGTTAATGTTTTTAGTGATCGTATGAGTCCAAGGAGCGCCAATGCCAGCTTGAATTTCTGTTATTTCTAGGTAGGCATCATATTCTTTAAGAGTTTTTAAACCTTCGCCACCAAGTTCAAGAAAAGCATTAACTAATGCTGTAGTGATAATCTTTACGATCCCAGTTGAATCGGATACATCTTTCATTAAAGCGAATTCACGATGAGTCCAGATAATTTCTGGTTCACTGCCACCGATAACTGGCTTTACAATTGCCATACCAACGCTGCCAGAACCAACGTCTAAAATTAAGGTGCAGCCATTTTCAAGCGTCTTTTTTCCAAGACCAAACATTGTCATTATTATAACAGCGCGGCGCCTTTGGCGCCGCGCTGTTAGTCTCCAAAAAAGTGGATAGTTAGTTCAGTACTGCTTTAATTCGTCTTACTCCGGCTGAAGATGATTCTTCTTTTTTGATTTTGAAAGTAGGAGTTAGCTCTGTTAGTGATTCAACGTGAGGTCCTCCACAAAGTTCCCTGGAAACGATGGTGCCATCTGCTAGTTTCATAGTGTAAATACTGACTGTATCAGGATATTTTTCCCAAAAGCTACCTTCAACAGTAGGATCATTCTCCGCTTCAGACTTAGCTACTGTTTCCATGGTAACTTCACCACCGTTTGAAATTTGTTCATTAACCCAAGCTTCAATTTTGTCCAGTGTATCTCTGTCTACTTTTTCTGGATGGGTAAAGTCGAAACGTAGTCTCTCAGCAGTAATGTTTGAGCCTGCTTGATGTACATGATCGCCTAAAAACTTTTGTAAGCCCGCTAAGAGTAAGTGTGTGGCGGTGTGGTAGTGCACAGCCGCGTCTGAATGGTCAGCTAATCCACCTTTAAACTTGCCTGCTGCACCAGTGCGGGATTTTTCTTGATGTTCTGTCATGAGTTTTTCAAATTCTGACTCATCAACTTTAACTCCTCTTTCCTCAGCCAGTTCGAGGGTTAGTTCAATGGGAAAACCGTAAGTAGTAAAGAGCTCAAAGGCTACAGCACCCGAAATATTACCCTCACCCGCCATCTTTTCTAACTGCCGCACCCCTTTTTCAATTGTCTTACGGAATTGATCCTCTTCGGCGTTAACTGCATCAATTATATGTTGCTTTTTCTCAGTTAAATTAGGGTATGCTTCGCCATAATTATCAATAATAATTTCTGAAATCTGAGCTAACGAACCAGCTGGCATGCCAATCTTATCTGCTTGGCGCACACTACGGCGCAGTAATCGGCGTAAGATGTAACCTTGGTCTGTGTTTGAAACCGTTACACCGTCGCTCATTAAGAAAGTTGACGAACGCATATGGTCGGCAATGATTCTGATGGCCCGAGTATTATCTTCAGTAGATAAATCATTTATTTTATTAATGATTGGAGAGAAAAGGTCAGTTTCAAAAACATTATCTACCCCTTGTACCATGGCGGTAATTCGTTCCAGGCCTGAACCAGTATCAACGTTCTGGGAGTCAAGTTTACCAGTCACTTTTCCGTCAGTTTTTTCGTATTCCATGAACACATCATTCCAGATTTCCACCACCTCTTGCTTGTCATCAGCAGCGGTAAATTCATCTCGGGTTAATCCATCGGTCAGAGCCCCAGTAACATCGTAGAACATTTCTGAGTCAGGTCCACATGGTCCATTGTCTCCCGGACTCCACCAGTTTGCGTCTGCATCCATGAAAAAGATACGTTTTTCTGGATCCATACCTGCATTTTCAAATATTTCTTTCCAGACACCATAAGCTTCCTCGTCTCTAGGTGCGTTTTCGTCTCCTTCAAATACTGTTACATACAGTCTTTTAGGATTAAGTCCTAGTCCTTCTGATTCTGAAGTGAGAAATTCATAACTCCACGTGATGGCCTCTCTTTTAAAGTAATCGCCCAGCGACCAGTTACCCAGCATTTCAAAGAAAGTCAGGTGCGTATTGTCACCAACTTCTTCAATATCGTTAGTACGGACACATTTTTGTGAGTCAGCAATCCTTTTCGAGCCAGTTGGATGTGGTTGCCCCATCAGATAAGGTACCAGTGGTTGCATCCCAGCCGTGTTGAACAACACTGTCGGATCATTTTCTGGCACTAGTGGAGCCGAGGGCACGATAGCATGTCCTCTTTTTTCAAAAAAAGTTAAAAATCGTTTTCTTATTTCATTTCCTGACATAACAAAAATGCTTAATTTAAGTCACAATATAGCAGATTTTCTGACTATTGCGAGAGGGCGTTAATGATCGCAGCGTTACACTCCGTACCAACACAATTAGCAAAGGTTCCAAAGCCGCCAAAAGCCGACACTTCAATGATGTAACCGGCTACAATAAGAGCGAAACCGATGACTGTAACAATTAATTCAGTTCTAAATGAACGCACCACTAGGTCATCGATACTTCTTTCGTTCGCCATGGTGACATGCACCCAAACTACACCAAGAGCCAATAATCCCTTACCGATAACACTGAGTGTCATTCCTACAAAAAGTAAATTCATCCCGACACTTGCTTTGTTACTGCAGACAATGTCTGCGTGTCAAAGCATATTAAGTTTTGAATAATATTTCGACTCATATCGATTCTTTATATTAACTCCCAACACTGTAACAAAGTAAGGGTGGGATTCATAAAAATAGTTTAACCTATTTTTTACGTTTTTCTTTTACTATTTTGGCAAAAGCGTTGATATCGTCAGTATGGTTTCTTAAGGCTTCCTTAAATGTGTTTTCGCGACTGGTATTGATTCCAATTGATTTAAATATATTTGCTACATTATCTGATTCTCCGGCACAAAGAAATTTATCGATTTTATCAATGTATGACTTATCTGCTTTGTAATTGTTAGCCATGATTGTACTCATCAAGATGCCAAAAGTGTAAGTGTAGACATAAAATCCGTAACGTAGATGTGGGATATAGGCATAGGAATAACCATCTTTTTTACTCAAATCTATAGCTGGTCCTAGGTAGGCTTTTAGGTGTTTATACATACAGTCACGCAGTTCTACGTTGGTCATTGCACCAGCGGACTTAATTGTGTTGTGAATTTCCAGTTCAGCATTGAAGAAGGCGATCTGTCTCTGTATGGTGGCAATATCTCTAGCTACCCGATCGTGAAGTAAGACTGGTCGGTCCTTTTCAGCTGCTTGTTCGTAAACAGTGTCAAAAAGCAGGTTTTCAAACAATGTGCTAACAGTTTCAGCAGTGGTAATGGAGTGACCTTGATAAAAAGGTGTTTGGCACTTCCCTCTCTCTTCGTGAATGGCGTGCCCCATTTCATGGGCTAAGGTCTCAAGTGATTTAAAGTTATCTAGATGGTTAAGAAAAACATGAGTCGGTTGATTTACGGAGCCTGACATAAAAGCGCCACCCCTTTTACCAGCCTGAGGATAGACATCAATCTGACCATTAGTCAGCATGTTGTCAAAAATTTCACCGTACTCATTTTTTACTCCGTAAAATACATCACGACAAATATCGACAGCTTGAGAAAAAGGAATGGTTGGTGCATCACCGATACTCTCATACTTACGTGTGTAATGAAGCTTGTTTTCTTTATGCCACTCCGCTTTTAGTTTGTAGAATTTTTTACTTAGAGAAAAGCCTTCGTTACTAACCACATCTACCAAGTTTTCAATACTTTTCTCTGTATCTTCATAAGACAATGCTGTGGCGCTGTAAGGTTTTTTGTAACCGCGCAACTCATCCTCTGAACGTACATCATTTATGATAGCGTTAAACTCATGTTCAGCTACTTCACCAATCTGTTCAAGTTCAGTCATTAGTAAGTCCCAAAGCTTCACTTTGTCGCCCTTGCTTAGAGTGTCTAAGGTCTCCATGGCTTCATTAAATGGAAGGTCCCGACCCTTAAACTTTACAGATCGTTTGGCGATCATCTTTTCAACCATATCAACCCATCGACCGTATGACTGTGAAGATTTCAAGTTAATGATCTTTTCCTCCGCCTCACTTAAATCATGCTTAGCTGACAGCCATAATCTTTCGAGATAATACTTATAGTGCTCTAAGGCAGGATTTTTCAATAATTCATTTTGGGTACCCTTAGGAATTTTTCCAATATTAAGCGAGAAAAAGATCACCTCGTTACTGAGTTTTCTTAATCGATTAGAAAGTAAAGTTAATTTTTTAGTAGCTTCCTGGTCGTTGGCATTGATGGCTGTACGAAGTCGTAGGTACCGCCCTGGTTTACCAGCTTCTGACATAGCTCCAAGTTGTTCATATTCAGCCAGTGCCTCAGCTAATTTTTTTGCTGATTTAGACAAGTCTACGTTACGCCATTTTTTTGCAAACGCTTTGTAGTTACGTTCGGTTTTTTTGATGTCTTTCTCCATCTGTGGATCGTCTGCATTTTTATAATAAAGACCGTTTAAATCCCATTTCGTTTGAACTTTTCCAAGTTTAGGTAAAGAGTTTTGTGGTGTATAGTTAAATTTTTTCACCACTTTCTTCTTGTTCTTTTGTTTTTTTGACATCTTCTACAAAATTTTTATATTCAGTAAATACGTGATTGAATTCCTGCAAGATTTCATTATCTAAGTTTTTATTTAGAACGTTTGAAATGTCTTGATACATGAAGATACGATCCTCTAGTGAGCCTTTAAACTCAGACATAAAACGGTTGTGGTCTTCGATATATTCCTCAACAATGCAGCGCATGTTGTGAATCTTGTCAGCAGCCGCTATTAACAGCGCATCAGATGAGGCTTTCTTAAGCTTTTTAGCGTAAGCTTCTTTCTGTTCGCGCCAAGAATAGCTGTTGTAACGGTCATCTTGCGGTTCTGAGAGCGATTCAACAATTTCACGTACTTTACCACCAAAATCTTCCTGCAATTCCTCGGCCGTGTAATCCGTGTCTTCCAAAGTGTCGTGTAACAAGGCAGCCACCATCACATCTTCATCGTCTGTGTAGTCTTGAAGAATCAAAGTGACAGCAAATAGATGGCTAGCATAAGGAATTGGCATTGATCCTTTTCTAACCTGGTCTTTATGGAGAATGGTGGCAGCTCGCAAAGCCTGCTCAACACGGTATGAATACATGACTAAATTTTTCTTATCTCTCTTACCAGGCTCTCTAAAGAACTCTCTAGAGATTTAACTTCCTGACGGCTTTTGTTGTACTGAGCTTCTAACCGGCGAATGTCAGCTAATTCTTGAATTAGCTCTTCTGCGCGCTGTTTATTTTCAGGTGAAAGTTCTTTCTGGCGGCGTAGCTGATCACTTTCTCTTTTCTTTTCAGATTGTGAACCAATGGCTGACTTGGCTTCCTGTAGATTATTTACAAAATCAGACACTACGCTAACCATACTGTTTACCCGTGATGCTTGCTCACGTAAGCTACCTCTCTCTAAAGCTTGGGAAATATTTTTAATCAGATTTTTATCGTATGCACTCATGAATTTATAGATTAACTCCTTCGTTTAGTAATATAGCACGTTTCTTCTCTACTCCGCCGCGATTATAGCCGCCTAAGCTGCCATCAGAGCGGATAACTCTGTGGCACGGAATGTCTGGGTCATAATTAGATGCCATAACGTTGGCAACCGCCCTTGAGGCTTTGCTGTTCCCAGCTTTCTTGGCGACTTCCTGATAGGTCATTACTTCACCCTTGGGGATTTTTCTAACAATATCTTTTACCTTTTCAGTGAAGGTTTTAGGCATATTTCTTCTTCAATTGATCAATTGTATCCTTGGGAGAATTTTCTGATTTAGAATTTTTGTTTTGATTATGTAGATGTAATAACTTTTTACCAGCAGCTTCTCTGTAAGGGCAATACTCACAGTCTGGGCCAGATTGTGGGATTTGTTCACTGTCCAAACAGCCTTTGATGGCGTCTAGAGTGGGTTCAATCCATTCAGTTTCCACTTCAACCGACACTAGGGTGGTTTCAAAGATGAGTCGGTCATCAAAAGCGTCCACTGCTTTATCTGCGTTGGCGTAGACTAAATAACCAGTATTTTGCACTTTAAAACCGTTCTTTTCTAGTAGCCATTTGTAGACTCCTAGTTGACGTTTATATTGCTGATCCCACGGGCTGTCAGAAAGCTCTGAAATCGTTCCGTCTTTTGAGGTGGACTTATAATCAACAATAATCAGTTCCTCATCAGGTGTAACCCAGACATCATCTACAGCTCCAGAAATTGTAATTCCTGATTCTTCGTCATGATATTCAATGCCTTCAAAATTTTCTCGCCATTTATCCATGTCTTGATGAGCAAATGGAATAGCATCAATTTTGTATTTTTCCATAATTGGATGTTTGGTACCCTTTTCTCTATGGACATCAAACTCTTTTTTGAATAATTCATCAACAGCAATGTTTAGATTGAAAGATGGAAAACCAGGCCGTTTAGTTCCTAGTTTGTTGTCGACATAAAAACAGCGAGGACATTCAATAAAAAAATCTAGTTTCGATCGCGAGAGTCTCCACTTTTTACCACCATAGTTCCAGTCAGCACTACGGTTCGGGTTGTATTTTCTAAATTCAGGCATGTAAGCATTATAACTTAGTTTATAGACAAGCAAAAAAGCTGGCCAAGGCCAGCTTTTTGAGCAATAGTAAGAAATTTCTATTGTGCTGTGAAAGTAGCAACCACACCTTCGATCTGAGCATCACCGGCTAGACCAAACACTCGGTCACCATCATCTGTGAAGAATACTACAGCGTACTCACGTCCAGCTGATGTTGGAGCTAGTAGAGGGATTTCTTGTGGTACAAGACCCTGTTCTTCAGAGAAGCGTGCGGCACCAAGAATGCTGCTTAGCTGTCCGTTGTCATAACCACGTACGGCTACCCAACCTTCAGATACTGGGAAAGTTGCTCGGTCAAGAGTTACACTCATGCCAGCTGGCTGGTTAGCCACTGAAGCTGAACCTTCACCCATCTCCATTACTGGAGCTTCTGATGCGGCTGGAGCTGTGTCGTCACCAGCTTCAACAGCCACCTCATCATTGTCAGCTTCTTCAGTTAACTCTACGTTAACATCGTCAGCGTTTTCAGTTGGTTCTGTTGATTCAGGAGCACCACCAAACACCCATACTAATAGACCACCGATCAATAGACCGGCCACAAAAGAAACTACTGTCTTTTGTCCCTCTTGTTGTGTTTCATTTTCAGACATACTAAATATTTCTGTACTATTTTTAATATCGGAGATTATAGCACAGCTACTTATTTATAAGGCTTTTTTAAGCTAAAAAATATTGTCTAATTGCAAAGGTTGTCAGCTTCGGCTAAAACTGCTTCTGTCCGTTTCTTACTGATGTGTAGGTGACGAAGAATTTTAGGGTTTTTTTTCAAATCGCTACAAATAATAACTCCCCTATCAATTAAGACCTTTTTCTGTGACTGACTTAGGCTTTGCAATACAGTAATTGGGTAAAGGCCGGCTTTTTGGATCCGATCGTGCAGATTATTATTCTTAGGATAGTCCCAGCTTAGGAGTGATAAGCCTGAACATTCGGCATATTTTTCTGCAGTATGAGTGAATTTTGTGTTGGTAATAACTAAAAGCTCTTGAATACCGCAATGATCAGCGTGACAGATTTTCTTTTCTTTAAGATCCATTAATCTAGCAAATGAATACAAAGCTACTTGAAGGTCGGATTTAACTCCAGGGCGTGAGTGGAACTTAGCCTCAACTACAAAACTATGTTCCTCATCGTAAGCTACTACATCAAGTTCATGCTGGGCGCACTTACCTTGAAGAGTCACTCGTACTTTAGTGTTGTAGCCTTCAGCAGTAAATAAACGTGAGAGAAAATCTTCAAACGGAAAGCCGGTGGGCCCTAAGCCAAAGAGTGCTCTACGGAGTGAGTATCGAGCAGCTATCGGTTGATCACTATCTCGCAGTAGTTCAAAAGCATGTCGATAGATTTCTTGGGTTCTAATACCGTCGTGCAGTATGGTGTCCACCTGTTTAACAATGTCAGCCACCTCACTTTTAGTGGCCCCTGAGCGTTGCAGTGATCGCTTAAGTTTAGTTACTTTAAAATCTTCACGGGTGCCATCAGCTTTTAAAACTTTTACCATATCGTCAGCTAATGATACCACCACCAAGACAATTTTCGCCTTGGTATAGTACACATGATTGACCAATACTAAAACTTTCTGCTTCACCTGCGATCTTAAGAGTCATTTCTCTATCATCAAATCTCACCACTGAAGCAGTGGAGGGCTTTTGTCTGTAACGAGTTTGAATTTCCACTTTATCCAAAACTGTGGTTGGATCGGCAATTAAATTAAGATTAGATAGTTTTAAAATAGTTTTATCATCTGTCACAGGCTGGGTTTCAGAAACTGTAATAGTGTTTTGTTGGATATCACGTTCAGTTACGTATAAAGCTTTTGTGTTGAAGTTTTTTTTAAAAACTTTAAAACCGTGTCTCTGACCTCTGGTGTACACCAACGCTCCTTTGTGTGATCCAATAATTTCACCTTCTGTAGAAAGTACGTTCCCAGGTACCAACTCAATATAATGTGAGAGAAATTCTGGAATATCAATATGACCCAAAAAACAGATACCCTGACTGTCTTTCTTCTCTGCTGTCACTAGATTCGCTACTTCAGCCTCTTCACGTATTTGTTTTTTTGGCGTGTCACCTACTGGGAATAAGGTTTGTGAAAGCTGATTTTGTGTCAAAGTCCATAAGAAATATGTTTGATCTTTGTTAGTATCAACTCCTCTTTTCATATTGAAAAAAGTTCCTTGCTCAGTCTGAGTTTCTGTTACTTGAGCATAGTGACCAGTCGCTACATAGTCAGCTCCGTGTTCATTGGCAAATTTTAAAAATGCTCCGAACTTTACAGCTTTATTACACATCACATCAGGATTCGGGGTGCGGCCGGCTTTATATTCTCCGATAAAATAATCCGCTACTTCATTCTTGTATGCATCTTCAGCGTCACAAGTTAAAAAAGGTATACCAAGCTTAGCTGCTACTCGCATAGCATCCAACCTCTCTTGTTCCCAGTTGCAATTTAGCCAATCAGGGTGCCAGACTTTAATAAATACACCATAGACATCGAAACCGCGCTTCATTAAGCGCAAAGCTGCGACCGATGAATCAACTCCACCAGAAAGACCGACAAAAACTTTTGGTTTTTCACTCATATTTAAGTGCAGATTAACATGTGAGTATCTATGTTACTAGCGTAAATAGGTACTAACATTTAAATTGTGCTCGCGCAGGGTTTTGGCGTAATGAAACTCTCCTGCTGAGTCGGTTATATAGTAAAAATACTCACTTTGTTTTGGAAAAAGTGCTGCTTTGATGGCATTGATTCCCGGGTTACCAATAGCAGTTGGTGGTAGTCCAATATTTTTATAAGTATTATAAGGAGAATCAAGGTCTCTAAGAGTGTTAGCCAGTTCACCTGGTTTCAGTTCATTTAGCGGTGTGTCAGTAACATATTCTACAGTTACGTCAGCCTGTAGTGGCATATTGATTGCTAAACGGTTTTGTAAAATACCGGATACGTATTCCATACTTTCAAAACCCTTAGCCTCCCTCTCAATGACTGAAGCTAGTATGATTACATCACTTTTATCCAAGTCGCTAATGTAAGGATTTTCGAATAAGTCTCCCACTTTTTCTTCAAAGTTTTGTTTTTGTAAGTTGTACAAATCTTTTGCTGTAAACCAGTCCGGCACATAGTAAGTATCAGGAAATAAAAAACCTTCTTCGTTCTTGGCTAACTGAAGATATTCTTCTTTATTAAATTCAGCTAGACTTTTTTCAGCTAGTTCTGCCATATGATCTACAGTCAAACCTTCCGGAAAAGTTAAACTTACTAATTCAAGAGTGGTTTCACTGTCAGCTAATTTTCTAGCTACTTCAGACACTGAGTCTTGATTGGTAAGAATGTAATTACCAGCATGAATACGAGTAGGGTCGTAAATAAGAGTTAAGTAAACGTAGAGTAACGTTTCTGAACGGACAACACCTTCTACTTTGGCTTTAGTTGAGATGGCTTTAACTGACATGCCAGGCTCAACTTCAAACATACTCTGCTCCTGTTTGAGTGGTGAACTGGTCACGTATTTATAGCTAAAATAACTCACTGCAATAAATAGTGATAAAAATAGAAGTAAATAAATTGTTACACGTTGTCTATTTTTGAGACTAACAGTCAGTTCCGAATGATTTTCTTCCATATTAATCGTCAAAGGTTGGTCTATTGCCGCTGATTGGTAAGTTATCAGGAGCGGTTTGTTTGGTAGATTCTACACGATTTAGAGTTGGTGTATAGGCTACCGTTCCAACTGGATGCCAAAGGGTAGCAATCTCCTCAGTAGTCATAATTTTTGTCCCCATACTTGGCACCTTAGGGAATAGCTTTCGAAGTTTGTACTCTTTAAGTTCTTGTTTGCGGACCGCATCAAGTCGTTTGCCAAATGGATCAGAAATAAACTTGTAGTTAAAGTCAGCCCGCCATTTTGGCTTAATACCGTTACGGCCTGAAATAGTAAAAGCTTCAAAGGCTCTAAGCATACCAGCGAAGAAGTCACCGCTACTTTTACCTGGCTCAGTGATGTAAATCCAACGCACAGCAGTCTGGAAGACCGGCTTCTCTGCATTGCGCTCAATCGCTTCCACCAACTCTCTTTCACCGGGACTTATACGAGGCATACCATCTAAGTCTGGTGGGCCAGCTTTAGTGTCTGAGTCGCGACGCATAATTTTATCAACTGCTTCTTCCGGCTCATGATCCCAGTCATCTTTTTCACCCACAGTTAATTGGCCATTCTTAAAACTTTTAGCTCTGTGAGCTGTACAGAGAATTTGCACCCACATCTGTTCATGTGGACGCACCGTAGCCATAAAATCCAGCATATGAACTAATGGATCAACTTTTTCTTCTTCCTTCGGATTATCGTGCAGGCCAAGGTCTATATAAGTTTTGATTGGGTAAGCCTGAGGGTCTTTCTTTGAGTGATGGAAAGATAAAGAGAAAATTCCTTTCAGATCATGTGGTAATTCAGCAGTGTAGTCTAAATCCATAAGTTTTAACTCAATACCTGGATACTGAGAATAAAAAGCTGGCTCCAACATACGGGCTCCTTTTTTATATGGGACATTTACGTAGAATTTAATCTCACCTTTACGGGAAACAATCTCAAAACTAAAAACCTGTGGCCTTTTCCCTTGCAGGTAAGTTTCCATTAAGTTATCAGGCGAAGCCTTGTTGAGTAATTGAGTCAGAATTGTCTCCATAGCAGCCGGAGATTTATACACTTCCGGTGGCATGATTACTTCGTAAGTACGTCTACCAGCGTCTAAGTAAAACCATTTACCAACCATATCCATATACTTCCAAAAGAAAATCGAAAAAGTCAGAAACGGCAACCAAAGTGGAGCAGTAATGAACAACCATGAGAAAACCTTGGCCTCAGTGATTCCCATCCAATGTAAAGACAGAATGGCAATAACTAAACCAAAACAAGCCAGGAAGATACCGTAGTCCATATCTTCACCCATGATCCATCCGAACACTGTAGAAACAACAGGAATTTTCATCTTCTATATTCTACCAATAAAGGGACAAATTGCTGCGCAATTTGTCCCTTTACTGTTGACATATCAATATTTTTAACTCAACACCATATAAGTACCGTTTGGCAAGCGTTTGAAGAGATTAGCATCCTGAAGGTTTACGATAATTGTATTGTCTTTGACGTATCGCTCTTTACGGACCTTATCAATGATTTCTTCACGCGACATTGGGCCGTATTTTTCTAGTACATCTTGTAGTACATCTTTTACAACACCAGCAGAGTAACCCCATTCTGTCAAAGCGTATAGACCACGACCGACTAGAACGAAACGATTATCTTTGATTAATTCGTTGTGGGTAGTAGCTGTGTGAGCTTTTCGCTCAAATAGGTCCTGGATTGATTCAGCCACTTCACGAAAATGCATTGGTGAGCCATGTCGTTTAACAACTAGATAAGCGTAGTCACGAATACCTTTAACCTTTACATTCGGTGATGCAGCATGACCCCATTCTCCCAATGGATTCTGAGCAATATCTTTCGAAATTTCTAACCAACGTTTAAGAATTGTTTCGTCTTTATCATCAGTTAAAGTTGCCAGTTCAGAACGGAAACGGCCTACGATGTCTTCTTCAGATACTAACTCATCACGATCGAGTGATCCGTAAACATTCTTCAGAGCCTTCTCTACCGTATCAACCACTTTCTTTTCTGTGTACCAACGATGAGTGTAGCCAGAGTTTTCTTTACTACGGTAAAAAGGATTTCCGATCACAAGGAGGAAATAGATATGATTTCGTAGAATTGGGTCGGTTGTAAGCTCATCCAGTAGAACATGCTCAGCAATTAAGCCACCACCAAGTGACTCAATAATTGCTTTTAGCTCTTCAAAAACGTCTTCAAACTCGTTGTAAATATCAGACTTCTGAATAGTGCTAATACCATAATTTTCAATCTGTCGAACACGCTCTCTGGTAATACCATAAGTTTGTCCAATAGATTCAAGGGTGTGAGTTTCACCGTCTTTGCTTAGGCCATAACGCTTAATTAGCACGTCTTTGGCGCGATCAGGCAAAGTTGCAAGTAATTTGCTAGTTACATTTTTAGGTTTAAACGAAATCATATTATCTTTACGCCGCTTTTTGCGGCTCTAGTAACGACTTTTTTATCACACCACTTGACAAACGTCAAGTGGTGTTGGCATCAACCGTTACTCCACAATTATATTTAGAATTCTGCCTTCCTTATAAATAATCTTCTTCACGTTGTCTGTAATTTTCTCAGCTAGTTTTTCATCAGACTTAACTGCCTCCATAGCCACTTCTTCCGAAGCGTCTGGTGCAATTGTAATGTCGCCTCTTACCTTTCCGTTTATCTGCACCCCAATGGTCACCTGATCGTCTTTTGCTAGTGATTCGTCAGCCACAGGAAAGTTCTGTTCGTGTACTGAGCCTTCCAACTCTGCTTCTGACCAGAGCTCCTCTGCTACATGGGCAGCAAATGGTGCCATAAGCTTCAAAACAGTCTTGTAGTCTGCTTGAGAAATACCTTCTTTTTCAATGGTATTTACTAAAATCATCAAACTACTGATGGCAGTATTGAATTTATACTGAGGGATGTCTTCCGTCACTTTCTGGATAGTTTTATGAAGTAGTTTCGTTGTGACTTCTGAACTATTATCAGAAATGTGTTCAGAAAGCCCATATACGCGCTCTAAGAAGCGTCTAATGCCTGCAATAGCTCCCATGTCCCATGGGTAATTTGCCCCCTCGTAAGGCCCCATAAAAGCCAAGTACATCTTCACTGTATCAGCACCAACTAATTTAACTTGCTCATCTGGATCAATCACGTTGCCTTTGCTCTTGCTCATCTTATTGCCGTCAGGACCAAGGATGAGACCGCGATTGATTCGTTTTGTGTATGGTTCGTCGTGGACAACAACCTCCAGATCATAAAGAGCTTTTTGCCAAAAACGTGAGTACAACAAGTGCATAGTGGTGTGCTCAGCTCCACCAAAATAGATATCAATCGGCATCCATTGTTCCTGCTTTTCCTTACTGACTACTAGATTTTCATTTTTATTATCCAAGTAACGTAGGAAGTACCACGAAGAATCTAAGAAAGTGTCCATAGTCTCAACCTCAGGTGTCCAACCTTCACCAAAAATTTCTTCCGTTCGTTTTTTAAGTTCTTCACTTTTAGCTAAAGGTGCTTCACCGGTTGGTTTAAAATCTACGTCGTTAGGTAAAGTCCACGGTAAATGTTCCTTTGGTACCGGATGGGGCTTACCTTCTGGGTCATAAACCATAGGAATCGGCACTCCCCAGTAACGCTGTCGACCAACAGACCAATCACGCAAACGATAAGTATTGGTTATCTCCCCTCCCACTTTCTCAGTGATGGCAACTTTAGCATCATCTGAGCCCAGGCCATCAAATTCACCAGAGTTCGTAAGTACACCGCCACCTACATATGGAAGTGAGTCGATTGATTCTAGAGGTTCATTATTATAGAAAGCCGGCTTTACTACCTGTTTAACAGGAATATTGTATGTTTCGGCAAATTCAAAGTCACGCTCATCATGCGCAGGAACTGCCATGATGGCACCAGTGCCGTAGCCAGCTAAAACATAATCAGCAATAAAGACAGGAATTTCTTCTCCATTAGCTGGGTTGATAGCTGTGACACCATCTAGCTTTACCCCAGTCTTTTCTTTAGTGTCATTTAAGCGGTCTTGCTCGTCTTTTTTCTTGGCTTCATTTATATACGATTCAACTTCGTCCCAGTTCTTAATATTTTCTTTATTAGTCTCAACTAGTACATGTTCAGGAGCTAAAACCATGTAAGTAGCTCCAAAAAGTGTATCTGGACGAGTCGTAAAGACAGCTACTTCGTCATTAGTAGACAGTTTAAAAGTAATTTCAGCTCCATTTGAGCGACCAATCCATTGTCGCTGAGCTTCTTTGATATGTTCAGGCCAATCCAGCTTGTCCAGGTCATCAATCAGGCGGTCGGCATATTTTGTAATTCGAAACATCCATTGCGGCATTTCTTTTTTTTCTATCTCGCTATCACAACGTTCACAGGTATTGTCAGCTTGAACCTGCTCGTTAGCGATCACTGTGTTACAACCTGGACACCAGTTAACCACTCCGCTACCGCGGTAAGCAATGTCATTTTCAAAAAACTTAGTGAACATCCACTGTGTCCATTTGTAGTAGTCTTCATCTGTAGAACTGGTGGTTAGATCCCATGAGAATGCATTTCCCATGTTACCTAGTTGATTACGCATGTATTCGATATTGCTTTCTGTCCATTCACGAGGATTTATGTCTCTTTTAATTGCAGCATTTTCTGCTGGCAACCCAAAAGCATCAAATCCCATTGGAAAAATGATTTGTTTGCCAGTCATGCGGCGAAAACGTACGTAAATGTCTGGCACAGCAAATGCATACCAGTGGCCAATGTGGAGGTTTCCAGACGGGTATGGCCATTCAACTAGTACGTATTCCTTCTCTTTAGATTCATCTCGTTCATTTGTGTTGTAGATCCCTGACTCCTGCCACTTCTCCTGCCACTTCTTTTCAATGGCTTGGTTATCAAACTTTTTATGCATAATTTACCTCCAAATATAAGACTTTTATAAGTGCAGTCATTATGCCTTTAATTGAAACAATGTCAAAGCGGGTGACTGAAAGTCACCCGCTTATAAATATCAACCTAAAAATTTAAGCCTCAGCCTCTTCTGTAGTAAAACTTTTAGTTGAACCACAGACAATTTCAGGATCTTCATCTGAATTTTCAAACTCAACACACATGGTGAAGAAGTGATTTCGGTCTGGATCAAGATTTTCTACCTCAAGTGTGTAGTCATCTTCATTATCAAGATCATTATCTACTTCAACTACCTGTAGATCGTCTCCATCTTCGTTAACGTCGTCGAATTCATCATAGTCTTCAGCTAAATCAGATACTTGAGTTTCGTCTTCTCCATAAGCAAAGAAAACTAAACCATTTTCAAAGTCATGCATATCTACTGAACCATATAGTTCAGCTGAATCATCTGTCACATCTTCAGCTTCGTCAGTGTCAGCATCAGGTTCTTCATCGTCACTTTCCTCATCTTCTTCAGTAGTGAAGTTACGTAAAGCTCCTCTGTCAATGTCACCGTCATCAGATTCTGCTACGGCACGATAGTAGTATCTAGTATCTGCCTCAAGTTCCTCTAGTTCAAACTCAAACACCTCATCTTCATCATCACTTAGCTCATCCTTGTCTGTTTCTTCGTCTAAGTCATCACTATCAGTTCCGTATTCGAACCACACATCGGCTGTTTCTGACTCACCAAATTCTACTTCGCCACGCAGAGTAGCCCTATCTTCGTCAACATCTACAGCTGAACGTGTAACTACCTCAAAATCATCATCTTCGTTGCCATCATCTTTAGCGTCCCGTAATTCACGTAGTCTGTCCAACAAGTCTTGTAACTGTTCGATGTATGACAGTAACGCCGATAATTTGGTTTCATAAGCGTCAATATCTTTGATTGATTTGCCGCATTTACCTTGGGAACTAATTAATCCCTGAGGACTACAAGCAGCCTCAGCTCTTGGTGCAGTCACAAAAAGTGCACTAAACACTAGTACTGATATGGCCAAAAATAGTCCAGTATTTCTAATTACTGTTGTCATGATCATAAATTAATTTATTAAGTACCCGGTCACTGACACTGACCGTATATTATCTATACTCTTATAGACG
>CAYFXS010000002.1:0-16259 GCA_964347215.1 uncultured Candidatus Saccharibacteria bacterium | reverse complement strand
CATAAATTAAATTATTAAGTACCCGGTCACTGACCGTATATTATCTATACTCTTATAGACGAGTAGATGTTAGAGACATTTCATAAAAGTTGTGTTCTAGTTTTTTTGACCCGCTACAGATCTTTCAAAGCACCAAATTCCAGAGCCGTGAGTCCAATTGTGATTTTTCTCTGTTACAGGCATAACCCGATCATACTCTGAAAGTTTTGAATCGTACGCAAACTCAGCACATAGTTGGTAGTGAGTTGGATTGATTGCGTTGTATTGGTACTCTGACCTATTTTCAGGTGCGTCAGGTTGAGGAATGTTGCTATAGATTAACGACATGTCTGCCGGGAGTTCTTCATACACTCGATAATAATCCTCAATTTGGAATTGTATTGATTGCAGATCTGAGATCTGATTGTCATCAATACGCATTTCTCGTACTTCTTCTGGAGTTTCAGTATGTAGAAAACCAACCATTAAGGCTCCAGCTACCAATGCAGTAGCTAAAAGACCGTAGAGTAAGGATTGTTTTTCATTTGTCTGCCAATATCCTTGAGCATCTTTTAGATAATAAAAGATAGGTAGTAACATTGAAACTGCTAAAACTAACGCCTTAAGAATGAATCGGATAGTAATTTCACCTTCTAACCAATTGTAAATGATTGCTACAAAATCACCCAGCAAAACTCCCCCTCCGGCCAATAGCGATAGATAAATAAGCCATTTGGTTAAAGTTAAGTACAAACCATCTGGTTGTCTTCGAATCTGATTAACGATTCTAGTTAGGGCTAAATAAGCTGGGAAGAAAACTATTAATGTAGCGATAGAAAACCTAATTGCACTTGAGGCACTTTCGTAACGCCAGTAGGCGTCTACATCATCAGGAAAAGCAATGGTGATAACGCTGAACAGTAGGACATTTAAAGATACTAAACTTACGTATAAAGAAATCAAACTTCCTAGCTGTAAAGCAAAATTTTTTGGTGTGTTAGAAACGTTACTCATTACTAGATTATACGCAGATTTTGCGACAAATGTCACACTGTGAGAGAATACACTAGATGAAAGCAGATGATTTAAAGAAAGCACCAAAGCTTTTTGCAGAGAATATCAAAGTTGGTTTTAGCTATGAATACTTTGTGCTAGGTCTTAGTTCGGGTAATCAAGCTCAGATTTACTCTCTGTCACCTGGTCACGCTAAACGACTAGTTCAGTACTTAGAACACGAAATTTCACAATATGAAGAAAAATATGGTGAAATTACGGCTGAATGGAATCCAAATGTAGTTTCTCCAGTACAAAGAGCAAACCCGCCAACGGAAGGTAGCTAGAGTTAACACATAAAAACAAGGTGGAGGTCGGACCTCCCCCTGTTTGTTGTGCGTAAGTAATATGCTTTAAAATGTTATGAGTGCATAAACTCAATCACATCACCATCTTGAACAACGTAGTCTTTTCCTTCTGTTCTCAGTTTGCCGGCTTCTTTGGCAGCCGCTTTTGAGCCAGCTTCTACCATATCCTCAAAAGCTACTACCTGAGCTCGTATGTATTTATCTTTAAAGTCAGTATGGATAGCTGCTCCAGCTTCTGGTCCTGTACTCCCTTGTTTTACTGTCCAAGCTCTAGTTTCTTTCTCTCCGGTGGTGAAATAACTCATTAAACCAAGTCGATGGTAGGCAGCCCTGATTAGTGAGTCCACCCCACTATCCTGAGCTCCGTATTCACGACGGAACTCAGTTTTTTCTTCATCACCAAGATCTTTTAACTCATGTTCAATACCAGCATCTACAACTACATATTCTGAACCTGAAGATTCGAAGAAGTCTAGTAGCTCTTGCCACCGCTCATCATTGTTTTCATCGAGATTGAAGGCTCCAGTTTTTTTATTGCAAATGTATAGGAACGGCTTCATTGTTAGCAGATGAAGTTCTTTGATCAGTTTCTTTTCTTCATCAGTCATTTCCAGGCGATTAGCCAGCTTCCCGGCTTCTAAATGAGGCAACATGCGCTCCATTACAGCATGTAAAGCAATAGCATCTTTATCACCGCTGCGTACCTCACGAGAAATTGAACCCAGTCGCTTCGACACAGTCTCAGCATCAGCCATAATTAGTTCTAGGTTAATCACTTCGATATCACTCATGGGATCAATTGCTCCTGCAACGTGATGAACATCTTCATCTTCAAAAATACGTACCACTTCAGCAATCATGTCAGTTTCACGAATGTTTGACAGGAATTTATTACCCAACCCTTCACCAGCCGACGCTCCTTTTACCAGACCAGCAATGTCGACGAACTCAACAATAGCGGGAATAGTTTCTTCTGAATTAGAAAGATTAGATAGAGTTTGCAACCGATTATCAGGCACAGCCACTACACCGACAGTAGGATCGATAGTGGCAAACGGGTAGTTCGCCATCAAAACTTCATTTTTTGTTAATGCGTTAAAAAGGGTTGACTTCCCAACGTTTGGTAACCCTACAATTCCTACAGATAATGACATAATTTAAATATAAAAGTGCGTTGCAGTAGCCCACGAATCAGGCATAGGTAGATCCGATCGGTTTTGGGGAGAATCTACTGCAACGCGTGGAAAGCATAGCATAATGACTTCAGATATAAAAACAAAGATAAAGCCCGACTCAGCGGCCGGGCTCTCCATCGGCTACACCTCAAGCAAAGGTGGAATTGAATATGGAGTTAACCAATAACAAGGATATCAACCGATGGATTGGGTAAGATCTTAACAAAATAAAATTAAAAAACAACTAACTGGCTTTTTTTGCTAGTTTTTCTACCTTTTGCATCCATTTTAGTTTGCAACCTTCACTGACTTTTTCACAAGGTCCAAATGAAGTTACTTTGGTTTTAATGCCGGCAAAGCCTAAAATGCCGTCTTGAATTTCGTTAGTGTAATCACCGTAGCGCCACCAAGTTTGAAACGGAGAATTTGTTCCAGCCACCACAATTACTCGTGCTGTCTTACCTTTAAGGTGTTTATCTAACTTTTTAGTTTCTTTATTAAAATTGAAAGCAAAGCCAGGTAGCCACATCCGATCAAACAAGCCTTTTACAATAGCTGGCATAGTACACCACCAGTTTGGATAAACAATTACGATATGATCAGCTGCCTTAAATTTATCCTGTAAATCAATTAGGTCAGGTTCTAGCTCTTGAATTTGCTTGTAACCATGATGAAGGATAGGATCAAACTTCAACTCACCAATATTTACTCGTTCTACTTCATGACCTGCTTCTCTAGCTGCGGTCTCATAGGTTGTAGCAATGGCACCTGAAAATGTGTCAGAGTCAGAGTTACCCAAAAGAACAAGAATATTTTTAGACATAAGTTTTTCTCATTATAGAGTAAGGGCGCGCCTTTGGCGCGCCCTGCTCTGTTGATAGTTAACGTCGAATTGATCCGTTAGGGTTAAATTGACCCTGATGGCCCATCTGTTGCTTAATCAACTGCTCTTTCATATCTTGAGGCATGATAGCCATTATCTGCGCTTGATACTTAGGTAATACTTTCATTGCAGCAGCTTCTTGGTTGTTACCATTTTCCTTCATTTCTGCCTGTAATTCCTTTGCAATTTTCTCAAATAAAGCAGGATCTTTCTCAACCATGGTCATAATCATGGCTTTCTGATCTTCTGGTACATCTTTTAGCTGTTTTTCTAGTAATTTTTTAACTGCGTAATCTTTAACTTTTCCAAACATAATGGCGAAATTGTATCAGATTCTGTGCGTAATAACAGGCGAATTAATCCTAAAAAGTATTGACAAATGCTTAAATTGAGGTATTTTTCGATAAATTATCTATATAAATTACTATGTTTGAAACCATCATCGCAGTCCTAACTGATTTTTTAAGCTTTTTTAACTACAAAACTAAAGCTGGGCGTATTAAGTTAATCGCTTTAATCATCTTACTAACCATCATTGTTATTGTAATTAAACAAAACGGTAATGATGAACCTACCTCTCAGGACGAACTTCTGCCACAAGTATTTGTTAGTACAGCTAGCAACTTTGGTAAACAAAATACTTTTACTACCATTGGTAACATTGAAGCTAAAGATCAAGCAATTATTCAAGCAGAAGCCAGCGGTCAGGTTGTGCGAGTTAACAAAGAACTTGGGCAAATCATTCAGGCTGGTGAAGTAATAGCGCAACTGGAAAACTCTTCAGCTTACGCGTCTTTACTGCAGGCTGAGGGGGCTTACGAAGCAGCTGTAGCCAATGCTGGTCAGAGCGCCATTAGTGTAGAAAGTGCTGAAAATAACTTGGACTCAGTTAATGATGCTGCTTTAGCTACACTTAAATCTGGCTTCTCTACTATCAATTCTCTTATTTTAAGTGATATTGATGTCTTTTATTCAGATCTTAATTCCCCTATCGTGGGTGTTCGAATTGATGTTCAAAATGAATCAGCTTTATTGATCAACGAACGTAATATTCTACAAACAGATCTAAATAACTGGCAAGCTTACGGCTTTAATACTGAAAGCTTGGCTTCAGAATTAATAGCAGTCCGAAATACTCTAGAAAAAACTATCAATTTAATTGATAAGTTTGTTTACTATACAAACATTGCTGATGAAAGTGATTCTCTTAACGGTCAAAGTGTCGATTCGTACACAAATACACTAAACTCTGCTCGATCAACAGCTGTTTCTGTACTAAGTGGCATTAATCAATCTTTAACTAACATCAACGCGGCTGAAGATGCAGTTAACCAAGCTAAGTTAGCTGGCGCCAGCAACACAAGTTCAACTGCTGATGCGCAAGTTAAACAAGCTCTGGGCTCACTTCGGGCTGCTCAGGCAAACTACAACAAAACTCTAATTACCTCACCAATATCTGGCACAATAAACGAATTACGTCTTAAAACTGGCGACTACATTAATAGTGGATCTCAGGTAGCTTTAGTGGCCAACAATGACGCTATTGAAATTACGACTTTTGTTAATGAAAATGATTCAAACAAGATCAGCATTGGCGATTCAGTACAATTAAAAAATGATTTGACTGGCATTGTCTCAGCCGTTTCTCCATCGGTTGATTCGCTTACTAAAAAAATTGAAGTAAAAATTGCTGCAGAAACTGACAAATTAAAAACTGGTGACACAATTTCTGTTTCATTCACGGTAACTGAAGACAGTGACTTAGCAGTAATCGCTGTTCCTTTAACAGCAGTTAAGTTTACAGCTACATCCGGTTCAATCTTCACAGTTGAAGATGGAAAACTAAAGTCACACTCAGTTGAAATCGGCTCAGTTACTGGATCAAATGTAATTGTTTCCTCTGGATTAGATGACCAGACTGAATTTGTGGTTGATGCTCGCGGCTTGAGCGAAGGAGAAGAGGTAGAAGTAATTAAATAAATATGTGGGAATTTTTCATTAAAAACAGTAGGTTTGCCTACCTATTTATCTTCGCCTTAATTGCTGTTGGATTATTTAGCATCTCAACCATTGCTCGTGAATCTTCACCTGAAGTAGTGGTGCCAGTTGGTATTGTAAACACAATCTTACCCGGTGCTCCTGCTGCTGATGTAGAAAGTTTGATTACCAACGAAATTGAACGCGGACTGACTACCCTAGAAAATGTTAAGAAAATTACCTCTACTTCAAGAGAAGGTATTTCAAGTGTAGTAGTTGAATTTGAAGCGGAAGCTGATGTGGATGATTCGATTCAAGATTTGAAAGACGAAGTAGACAAAATTGTTCCTGAATTACCATCTGACGCAGAAGATCCTTTCGTACAAGAAATGAACTTTGTTAATCAGCCAGTTATGCAAGTATCTCTCTCTGGAGACTTAAGTGATTTTGCTTTTACTGAAGTAACTAAAGAATTAGAAATTGAAATTGAAACTATTGCCGGAGTGTCACGAGTGGAATTTAGTGGTGTTCGTGATCGTGAAGTAACAATTATCGTCGATCAAGAAGCTTTAGCTTTATACAACCTTTCACTTACAGACATAACCAATGCCTTACGTTCAGCTAATCAAACAGCTCCAATTGGACAGATTGAAAACAATGGCGTTTCTTACAATGTGGCTTTTGAAGGTGATATTACTGACTCAGCTATGATCCCTTATATTGGCATCACCTCAATTGGTGGCTCACCAGTTTACATCCGCGATGTGGCTGAGGTGGTTGATGGACTAGCTCCCCAGAACAGTCTTTCACGTCTGAGTGTAGATAATGAACCCTCTCTACCGTCTGTTTCCATGAGCGTTTACAAGCAAAGTGGTGGTGACATCACTCAGATAACAGCAGCGGTAAACGAGCGGTTGGAAAACTTAAAGAAGCCAAATCAACTATTAAGTGATTTGAACACTTTGACTATTCTAGACGCAGGTAAGGACATTAAAACCGACTTGGTACGCTTGTCTTTCTCTGGTACACAAACAGTTATTCTAGTTATCCTGCTGTTAATCGTAGCTATTGGCTGGCGTGAAGGACTGTTGGCTGGAACTGCTATTCCTTTGTCATTTTTGTTTGGTTTTATTGGACTCTACTTCTCTGGTAACACGATCAACTTCTTAAGTCTGTTCTCACTAATTTTAGGAATTGGTATTTTAGTTGACTCTGCCATCGTAATGGTGGAAGGGATCAATCGCCGCATGAAAGACGACCCAAACATAGACAAGCGTGACGCAGCCATTAAAACTATACGTGAATTCTCTGCTCCACTGATCTCTGGAACATTGACAACTGTATCTATGTTTGTAGGCCTCTTCATTACATCTGGTGTAATCGGACAGTTTATTTCCAGCATTCCTTTTACTTTGATTTTCCTTTTGTTTGCCTCGATGTTTGTATCATTGGCTATTCTACCTTTGCTAGCTGCTGGTTTTCTGAAACGTCGCAATACAACCAAATTTGAACAGAAACAAGTTGAGTACGCTCATAAACTTGAGACTTGGTACAAAGAAAAACTAAATCGTATTTTAGGAAACAAAAGAACTGAACGAAGATTCTTATGGGGCATCCGCATTGCTTTACTAATCGCTCTTTTACTACCTGTTATGGGTGTAGTAAAAGTGGTCTTCTTCGAAGTTAGTGACATTGAATATGTGATTGTGGAAGTTGAAAATCCTGAAGGCACAGTTAAAGAGTTGACTGATATAGACGTTCGACGCGTCGAAGAAGTGCTTTATGAGCAACCAGCCATTGAGTCATTTGCTGTTACTGTGGGTAGCGGGAGTGAATTTGCTTCTGGTGGCACTGGAGAAAAGTTAGCAAACATCTTTATCACTTTAAGTGATGAAAGAGACTTTACTAGCATTGAATTTGTAGAGCATCTACGTGGTGAACTGTCTCACATACGTGACGTTAAAGTCACTGTTGATCAGCTCAACGATGGGCCACCGACAGGTGCTGCTATCATCGTAAAATTCTTAGGTGATGACTTAACAACATTGACTAACGCAGCTCAAGAATCAGCTCGCATCTTTAAAGATACTGAGAACGTTATTAATGTTGAAACTAGCACAAACAATAACAACACTGAGTTTGTTCTAGAATTAGATCGAGCCAAAGCAACCGCATATGGTCTAAATCCAGCATATATTTCTACTTTAGCTCGCACAGCTGTCTATGGAACTGATGCAACCTCTCTAACAACTCTAAGTGAAGATATTGACGTCGTGGTCAAACTTAAAGTAGATCCAGCCGCTGAAGTTACTAGCGATACAACTAACATCGCCACCATTGAAGACCTTACTCGAATCACTATACCTACTCCGACTGGCTCAGTATTACTGTCTGACCTTGTAGCAGTAAGTCTCCGTGAATCAAGTTCTGTTATTAACCACGAAGACTCCAAGCGCGTAGTTAGTGTAACTGCAGATGTGTCTGCTGAAGGTAATGCACGTGAAGCACAAGCAGCAGCTTTAAAACGAATTGAAAGTGAACTCAATCTACCGTCTGATATTTCTATCAGTACTGGAGGTGGAGAAACTGAAGAGTCTAACAAAGCTTTTCTGGAGATGTTCGCCGCTTTAGTGGTGGGAATATTGCTAATGGTTGGAATTCTGACTTTACAGTTTAATTCTTACCTGCACATGCGGTATGTGCTATCAATCCTGCCGTATTCATTGATTGGAATTATGGTTGGTCTGTCTATTACGCAAAACTCACTATCCTTCCCTTCTATGATGGGATTCATAGCTCTATCAGGAATCGTGGTCAATAACTCTATCTTGTTGATTGACATGATGAATCACCTGCGTCGAAATAATCCCGACCGCAATGTGCGTGAAATAATTATTGAAGCAGCTGGTAACCGCTTACGTCCAATTCTACTTACCACCATCACAACTGTGATCGGTATGATTCCACTAACTTACGCTGGTGACCTGTGGGCCCCATTAGCTTATGCAGTTATGTTTGGGCTGCTTTTCTCAGTAGTTATCACTCTGGTTCTAATTCCGGTAATTTATCACCGAAACCCAGGAAAGATTAATGGTAATTCTTAACCTGCACTAAAATAACAAAAAAACTGAGGTTTAACCTCAGTTTTTTTAAATGAATCAAATTTAAATCAGGACAGTAGCGTGATTGTTGCTGATCTCAAGAGTGCCTGACTCTATTTCATGCTGTTCATGCTCACCATCTGCTTTTTTGATAGTGAGAACACCAGCCTTCAGAGGAGTAATTAGAGGCTCATGATTCGCCATTACCTCCATCTCACCAGCTGCTCCAGGCAAGTGAACTGAAACCACTTCCCCATCAAAAACTGGTGAATCTACTTTAGATACGGTGAGTTTTAATAATTTTTGATCTGCCATACGCAACTATTTATGATGCAGTAACTTCGTCGATACTTCCCTTCATGTAGAAGTCCTGTTCATTCTTATCGTCATGCTTACCTTCTAGAATTTCAGAGAAACCGCGGATTGTATCTTCGAGGGATACATACTTACCAGGAGCTCCGGTAAATACTTCAGCTACATGGAATGGCTGAGAAAGGAAACGTTGAATCTTACGAGCTCGATACACAGTCTGTTTGTCATCTTCTGAAAGTTCTTCAATACCAAGGATAGCAATAATGTCTTGCAAGTCTTTATAGCGTTGCAGTACAAGCTTAACTCCCTGAGCAACACGGTAGTGCTCTTCACCTACAATCTGAGGATCAAGCGCTGTAGAAGTAGATTCTAGTGGGTCAA
This sequence comes from uncultured Candidatus Saccharibacteria bacterium, assembly GCA_964347215.1. Lineage (GTDB taxonomy): Bacteria > Patescibacteriota > Minisyncoccia > Phycocordibacterales > UBA918 > OLB19. The sequence continues at coordinate 7,090 of CAYFXS010000002.1, read as the reverse complement.
TCGCTGGGTAAATACCAAGAGATGCTAGCTGTCGAGACAGCACCACTGTAGAGTCCAAGTGAGAGAAAGTTGTGGCTGGAGCCGGGTCGGTAAGGTCGTCAGCTGGTACGTATACGGCCTGTACTGAAGTAATAGAACCGTTCTTAGTTGAGGTAATACGCTCCTGCATCTTACCCATTTCTTCAGCTAGTGTAGGCTGATAACCTACTGCAGAAGATACTCGACCAAGTAGTGATGACACTTCCTGACCAGCCTGGGTGAAACGGAAAACGTTATCCATGAAGAACAGTACATCCTTACCACCAGTGTCACGTAGTGACTCAGCCATCGTTAGTCCAGTTAGACCAACACGAGCACGCGAACCTGGTACTTCGTTCATCTGTCCAAACACTAAGGCAGTCTTATCAAGCACGCCTGAGTCCTTCATTTCATGATAAAGATCATTACCTTCACGCACACGTTCACCTACACCAGCAAATACTGAGTAACCTCCGTGATTAGATGCAACGTTGTTAATAAGCTCAGTAATCAATACTGTCTTACCTACACCTGCACCACCAAATAGACCGACCTTACCTCCTTTAATGAAAGGTGCAAGCAAGTCTACCGACTTAATACCAGTTTCAAATACTTCAGTTTTAGTTGACTGTTCAACAAAGGCTGGAGCTTCTTGATGGATAGCTTTCTTGTCACCTGACAGTTCAGCTTTACCGTCAAGAGTGTCACCCAGCACGTTAAATAACCGTCCCAGTGTCTGTTCACCAACCGGTACGGCGATAGCGTCACCAGTGTCTTTTACTTCCATGCCACGCTTTAGACCTTGAGTGTCCTGCATCGCAATACAACGAACACGGTCAAGACCAACGTGCTGAGCCACTTCTAAAGTGATTGTTTCCTCGCCGTTTTCCACTTTGAGGGCGTTAAGTAGTTCTGGCACACCTCCTTCAGCAAAGTGCACGTCAACTACTGGACCAATGATCTGGGCAATCACACCCGTTTTGGTCGCTGTGTTTTTTTCTACAGTTTCTGTACTCATAATTTATTAGTAATTAGTCCTTAGCTCTTAGTCCTTAGCAGCAAGCCTTGCTTGCACTAAGTGCTAGGTTCTAATAGCTAGGCGCTATTAATCTTTCTCTCACTCGGTAACACCGAGTCATTAATCTCTCTAAAGAAACTAATGACTAAGTACTACTCTTTAGAAACCACTAAGTACTGCTAAAAATACTGCTAAAAATAGCACAATAATGAGGGTAAGCGTCAAACCAGTTGTTGTCATAATAGTATTAACTAAATTTGTTTTAGTTTGATTTGTGTCATTTCTATTTTTCCTCGCATTCAATACGAAAGGTGTCACAATAAGAATTAATACAACTATACTTAAGGATGACAGTCCGCCTATTAAAGGAAGCTTAACTCCCAAAAACTGTAACAGCAAAAGACCCACCGAACAAAAGTAAACTAATTCAATTTTGGAAAACTTTTTAAACATACTACTTCATTGCTTCGACACCGGCAGTAATCTCTGATACTTCGGCTGTAATCGCTGCCTGACGAGCTTTGTTGTACTTGATAGTCAAAGCTTTAATCACTTCCTTAGACTTATCAGTGGCGTTCTTCATAGCCACCATACGAGCTGAATGCTCTGACGCCTTACTTTCCAACAAAGCGTGGTAAACGATGATCTGTACCAGACGAGGAATTAAAGATTCAAACACTTCTTCAGCTGAAGGTTCGACTGTATAGCTAATTTTTTCTACTGCCTCTTCTACATTATCGCTATCCTTGCCAGTAGTTGGTGTAATGCCTTTCATAATGTAATGCACCTCTGCTGGATCAAGCGGCAAAACCTGTCGCTTAGTTGGCTCTTGCTCAAAAGTTGAAAGGAAGTTTTGGTAGATAACTTCAACCTCTTTATATTCACCACTTTTGAAACTATCTACTAGCTTAGTAGCCACAGAATAAACATCGTCTACCGTTACTTCGTCTGAGACATTAGTGTGCTCTTCGATGATGGTTAGTTTTTCTCGCTTAGCAAAATCTACCGCCTTGCGACCAATACAAATCACTTCAATCTCAGCTCGGTATTGCTCAACTACAGCTTCAGCTTTCTTAAGCACAGCGCTGTTGACACTACCAGCTAGACCTTTGTCACTAGTTACAACCACCAAAATACGTTTCCCTTCTTCCCTTTTTTCACTGTAGATGCTGTCAGCTACGTCAGCCGAAGAAGCCAGACGTGAAAGAATTCGCATAGCTGCATGAACATAAGGACGGCCGGCGAAAGCTCGCTCCTGACTCTTACGCATCTTGACCGCTGAGACAGACTCCATCGCTTTGGTCACCTGACCAGTCTTTTTAGTTGAGATTATTTTGTTTTTAACTTGCTTTAGTGACATATGACTTAGTGTGGTCTTGTCTTAGTTATTACTCGGTTACACCGTAGTTTTGCTGATGTGCTTCTTTGTAGTCAGCAATGGCCTTATCTAGTTTTTCAAGCAACTCATCAGTAAGTTCACGTCCGGTTTCTAGACCATCGAGAATATCTTTACGATCACGTTCAACAAACTCTAGGAAAGTGGCTTCAATTTTACCTACGTTATCTACTGGAGCTCCGTCAAAGATTCCACTGTTAGCTGCGTAGATGGCTACCACTTGCTTGTAGAAAGGTACCGGTGCGTTCTGACCCTGCTTAAGGAGTTCAACGTACTTACGACCAGAATCAATTCGGGCTTTAGTATCATCATCCAAGTCTGAGGCAAACTGCATGAAAGCTTCTAGTTCTCGGAACTGAGCCAATTCAAGACGAATCTTACCTGACACTTTCTTCATTGCTTTTGTCTGAGCTGAAGAACCTACACGCGATACTGAAATACCTACGTCTAGAGCTGGACGGATACCTTTGTTAAAGAGGTCTGTATCCAAGAAAACCTGACCGTCAGTAATAGAAATTACGTTGGTTGGGATGTAAGCTGATACGTCACCTTCCTGAGTTTCGATTATCGGCAACGCTGTGATTGAACCGCTACCCAGTTCAGCAGAAAGTTTAGCTGATCGCTCAAGTAGTCGTGAGTGTAGGTAGAAAATATCACCCGGATAAGCCTCACGTCCTGGTGGACGACGTAGAAGTAGTGACATCTGACGATAAGCATTTGCATGCTTAGACAAGTCATCAAATACCACCAACACATCTTTGCCTTGCTCCATAAAATACTCACCAATAGCAGCTCCGGCAAATGGAGCCAAGAAAAGCATCGGTGAAGCTTCTGAAGCAGAAGTAGCTACAATTGTGGTGTATTCCATTGCTCCAGCCTCTTCAAGCTTAGCCATCAACGAAGCAGTTTTTGATCGCTTTTGACCAACGGCAACATAAATACAAATTGGACGCTTATCAGCCGGCTCATATTTCTGATTAATGATGGTATCAATAGCAATAGTTGTTTTACCGGTTTGACGGTCACCAATAATCAACTCACGTTGACCGCGACCAATCGGGATCATTGAGTCGATTGACTTAATACCGGTATGGATGGGCTCGTTCACTGAAGAACGATCCATCACACCGTAAGCCACACGCTCAATTGGCATGTCTTTTTTACCTTCGATTGTTCCTTTACCATCGATCGCTTCACCTAGTGGGTTTACCACACGACCTACAATGTCTTCACCAACTGGAATAGAGAGTAGCTTGTTAGTACGAAGCACTCGCATCCCTTCCTTTACTCGGTTTGATTCACCAAGTACTACCACCTTAACAGCGTCTTCTTCTAGGTTCAGAATAAGGCCGTAAAGAGCGTCATCTTGTGAGATAGTCTCTTCTAGAGACTTACCGTCTCCATCAGAAAACACCACCATTTCCATCATCTGAGCTTCTTTTAGCCCGTCAATTTCTGCAATACCGTCTCCTACGCCGGTAACTACGCCAACCTCTTCAGGAGTGGCACCGGTATCAAGTCCGGCAATCTCTTGTTTGATTTTGTCGATTATAACTGTACTCATAAGTCGTGAATAATAATTTAGTAATTAGGTGAAATTATTTAGTTAGATTGCGGTAAAGAGCAATCAATTTTGATTTGTAACTTTGGTCAATGCGACGATTATTAGCTTCGGCCACAAAGCCGCCGACAATAGTCTCATCAATAACCACAGCTGGTTCTGAAGTAGAACCTAAGGTTTCTAAAGCTGCTTTAATAGCAGCGGACTGTTTCTCGTATGAGTCACTGCTTTTAACAGTCACTACCGTATCAGTTGCTGAATTAGCTTCTAATACACGATTTACACCACGCAAAATTTGCGCATAAAGGTTCTGGTGACCTTTTTTATCCAGAGCTGACTTCAAACCAGTAATAACTGTTCCAATATCGTCTCCAGCTTCAATTTTTTGCAAAACTGCTGCGATGTAATTATCTTTCATAAGATTAAGCTTGTTTTTCGTTAAGTACTTTCTCAGCTGCTAAAACTGCCAACTTAGCAATTTCAGCTTCGCTATCTTTGTGAGCTTGTACTTTGATTTCTTCAGCCTTAGCTTCAGCGGCTGATACGATACCAGCAGCTTTTTCATCAGCTGAGGCAGCAATGGCTGCTGCTTTCTCGTCTGCATGCTCTTTGGCACGCTGTGTAACCCCTTCAGCTTCTTTATGAGCAGCTGAAACGATACCTTGCTTCTCTTCTTCAGCTTTAGTAAGAGCCACAGCAGCTTCTTCGGCATCTTTGATACCTTGAGCCACTTTCTCTTCTCGGTCAGCTAGAAGTTTTAGTACAGGCTTGTACAAGAAGTACGACAAAAGCCCAACTAAAATGACGAAGTTTATGATTTGAACAACGATGAGTTTTACATCGATGCCAAAGGCGTGAATAAGTTGTTCCATAATTATTTTATGCTACTAAGAATTATCTTAGCTACAGTTGGACTAGGTTACGCGCGCCTGAAAATCTTCTAGGAAAGGAAGATTTTCAGGCATCTGCCTAATCATAGTCGCTTCCGCTCGTTGATTAGGCGAACTTGATGATGAAAGCTACCACTAGGGCAAAAATAGCCAAAGCTTCCACAAACACGATACCAAGGATCATTGTGCTCTGGATCTTTGAAGCAGCTTCTGGGTTGCGACCAATAGCGTCTAGTGCACGGGATACTAGGATACCGATACCGATACCAGGGCCTAACACACCAATACCAGCTGCAAGAGCCATAGCGATTGATTTTAGAGCGTCAGCATTGATTTGTGACAACTCTTTTGCAATTTCCATTTCTGGAGTCATAAGAATGTTTTATTAATTGTTACTAATCATTAAGAGTCGACATGCCAATGTAGACTCTACGATAATTACTAACTAGTGCGGTTCAGCTACTGCCAGTTTAATGAATATCAAAGTTAAGAACATGAAGACTCCAGCCTGAATAAAGCCAACAAAAGTTTCATAAACTAGAATTGGTACCGGCAACAAGAGTGGTACAAAAAACATACTGACCACCAAAAGAGTCTTACCAGCAAAGATATTTCCAAAAAGTCGGAATGAGAATGAAACTAGACGTCCCAATTCACTAATCAGCTCGATTATTCCAACAATGAAGTTAAGTGGTGAGCTGAAATTAATGAATTTACCACCGTACTTAAAGGCTCCAAGAGCCACAATACCAGCAAATTCAATCACCGCCATAGAAATAAAGGCAAACGCAATCGCAATGTTTAAGTCAGTAGCTGGCGGGTAAAACAATGGGATTAAGTGCTTATCAGCTCCATAGCCTTCCCAGAAACCGATAGAAGTAACCCCTGGCAGCAGACCAGTCCAGTTCATAACTAACAAAAACAAGAAAATTGTCATCAAAATTGGGAAGTATTTTTTGGCTAATTTTTCATCCTCCAGAGTATCAAGAACAAACTTGTACATACCACCTACAATCATCTCAATTAGGACTTGTCCCTTACCAGGAATCTCTTTTAGTGAACGACGTACCAAATACGCTGTAACGACCAAAATAAGCATAGCTAGCCAAGCGGTAGCTAAAGTCGCGGTAATAGCAAAATCACCCACATGACCAATTATGTACGGTGACAAATGCACTGAAATTCCTCCAGTAGACTCCTCCGCTGCTTGTGCAACTTTTACTAATCCAAACATACCTTTTCAGGCAAATTGCTCCTAGGTTGGTATTTTAGTAATTCAAGACAATTTAAAATGTGAATTCTCGTGCAATCGGACGGTACTCTCAGGTGAGAGTCCGATGCATTCACAACTTTGATTGTCCGAAATTACTAACCACAAACTAGAAATTCCAATTTGCGCCATTACACTAACACATTTTGTTAGTTTGTAAATTTGATTTATTAACAAAAATCCAGCATAACTTAGTGCTTTTAGATAGTGTATTATTTAGTAATTAACTAACCCAACAAACATGAGTAACACCAGCCAAGGTTCAATCTACAAAGACTTAGACATCAGAGGAAAATATCCCACCGAAATTACTGACGAAGAGGTCAAAAAAATTGGACATGCCATTGTTGAACATTTTGGAGTGAAGAAAGTGGCAGTTGGGCGCGACGTTAGACCTTCAGCCGACGCTCTATTTACCGCCCTAACTGATGGCTTGACCGAATCAGGAGCCGATGTGGTCGATCTAGGGCTTTGTACCACACCAATGACTTACTACATTGGCGGTTCAACTGATGTAGATGCGACTATAATGATTACAGCTTCTCACCTCCCTTCTGACTACAATGGGCTAAAAATCACTACCAATAACGCTGAGATGGTAACTACTGACGCCTTGAAAATTATTCAAAATATAGTTGGAAATCATACATTTTCTTCATCTGAAACTAGAGGAAATATCACTACACACGCCATGCAGCCAGACTGGATTAAGAATTTTAAAGACAAACATGACTTGACCGACTCAAACTTGTCAGTAGTGATTGATCCAGCCAACATGATTGGTGTGTTGGAAATCGACACATTTAAAGCCTTCGAACCAGACCTGACTGTTCATACTATTTTTGATGAATATGACCACACATGCCCAAACCATGAAGCCAACCCTGTAAAGGAAGAAACATTAGTCGCTCTCGGGAAACAGGTGCTAGAAAAAAAG
>CAYFXS010000001.1:0-44494 GCA_964347215.1 uncultured Candidatus Saccharibacteria bacterium | reverse complement strand
ATGATCGTGATAAGACCAAGAGCCTAAACGATCAAAAGTAAATTCCCAACTCTCTTCATCTAGCAATGGCTTCAGAGGGTCAAAGTCTGACCATATTCCATGACTAGGATGGGAGTCAGAAGCTGGCCATGCATCACGGCCAGATTGATTAACAAACCTAACTGTCTCCCCAACTGTGATATCTAGACTGGTTGGGACAAAGCCACTATCTGTAATTAGAACCTCTTTCACCACAGCTGTACTCTGACTAAAAAACCAAACCAAACAACTAGCTATTGCCACCACCAAGACCAATGGAGCTAACCACTTTTTCTGCATAAAGTTAATTTTAACATCAGTTATTTAAAGAAAAATTATCCATCAACTCAACTTACCTATTGACAAAGCTAGTTATTTATGACAATATATTTATTCAACCTTAACTGGAACGGCCGCTATGGCCAAACAAGGGAGACTTGAAATGTTCCGTAAAATCAAGATGGCCCTCGCAGCCATCCCAATCACTCTTGCTCTTACAACTGGAGCTTTGGCTTGCGCCAGCGGCATGCCCGGCAAATGGGCTGGTCCCGCAGTGGAAATGTTCTTCCTGGCACCCAACGGGCAAGAACGTTCCCACATGATTCGCATGTGCGACACTAACCGCAAAGGTGACCCAGGTCGCTACCGTGCCTGGTATCAGACCTATGTGGACGGCAAATACCAGAAATGGCGAGCAGTTGCCTACGCCAGCATCGTGGATGAGCACGGTTCGCAAGTCGTACTGTTCCAATACCCCGATGCAAAGGATACTCCTTACGCTATTGCCGTGAAGAACGGCAAGGCGTTCGGGGTCGAACGACTAAGCGGTGGCAATGCTCGCCGCTGGGTCGAAAAACTGCTGAACACCAAAATTGTGTCCGGTGGAAAAGAGCGCTGGCTCTACCGCTACGGTGGCGGCGCCCGCAGCTGGGACCCTTACTGGCGGTAAAACTGCCCTCGGGCCGGATGAGTAACATCATCCGGCCTTAAATTTTTAATATAAAACATTTCCTGTAAATAATTTGAACTCTATTGACAAATAGGTATATATGTGTGGCAATATACTTATCCAACCTTAACTGGAACGAAGTTGCCTTTATGGTGCAATTCAATCGTCGTGCAAATGGCGACTGGGCGCCACTGCGTGGCATCAGTCTGATTAACGAAAACAATCGGACGAAGGTTGCCAAGCAACTGAACCGCCGCACCAACATTGTGACGGGATTCTTCTAAGAAGATGGGCCGGGATCGATTTATCGAATCCGGGCCCATTTACATTGCCTGTTTTATTCAGCGATGATCACACCGGTTAAGTTCGCTCGTAAGTGGTCATGGTAGGACCAAGCGCCAGCTTGAGTGAAACGGAAAGACCACTCTTCTCCTGGAGCAATTGGGGTACGAGGATCAAAAGCCGGGTAAGCACCGTGGGTTGGATGCAAATCAGAAGCTGGCCAATGATACTCACTACTTTCATTTTTAAATACAACAGTATCCCCCACCTTGATAGTTAGGTTTTGCGGTTCATAACCATCATCTGTACGCACCATAATATACTGTTCACCACCAGGTCTTTGAACCCAGAAAAAAACGACTGATAGCAATACGGTGATCAAGACTGAAGTTACTAATATTTTTTTCATACTTAAGACTGTCTGGTCATAAACCAACCTACTACAAAGCCAACCATCAAACCTGCCAGACCCATTAACAATAAACTGAGTTTGTCATTAACTGATTTTTCAGCCGTATTTTCAGTCACTGTAAGTGGGAACTCCGCTTCAACTAAAGAATCGCCGCTATTTTGAAAACGAGCGTAAACTGTATATTCCCCAGCTTCAGTAAGTATCGTACTAAACCCAGTTGGACCAAAGACTGGCTTATGGACGTCGCCAGCAAAAAATAGTTTTCCTTCTTTTTCGATTCTCACCCACACATCGTGAAACTCTGAACTAGTTGCCTGCGGATTCTCTGCCACGTAAGCCTGAAAATCAAAACGAATAGACGAAGTGGTCTCAACCACTTCAGGAGTATAACCAATATCAATCTGATAGCCATCAATTATTTCTTCGTACGTTCCTCCACTGCCATGAGCTTGTACTAAAGTTGGCAGAAAGAAAACCAGAAATGTTAGTAGGATAAAATGAGTTAAACGCTTCATACATCGAGAGTATAACACGAACATCAATCCCAACAGGATGCCTGAAATTTCTCAGGTAACGCCTGACAGAGTTCTGTAAATGCCTCAGAGTCACGATGAAAATTGAAGTCTGACAAACGAGCTAGATGTCCATAACACTCCTCTTTTGCTACTTGACTAGTTGGTAACTCACACATGGCCAAACCTTCGCTAACCAACTGCGCATCTTCTTCCAGATAAGCATTAGCTGCCACCTGATAACACATCCCCTGCCGCTCGGCAGCACTAGCCTCACAAATATCAACAATCACCTCTGGTTGACCAAGAAAATGTCGACCGTTGATTGTGAAAGCTGAGTAATAGCAATTATTTTTACCATCTTCGTCAGACAACACTTCACAATAACCAGCCACCCCTTCGGCAGTTCGTAAATCTTGATTAAAAAATGGCCAAGCCTCACGCCAACAAACGTTGAACTCATCTTCATTGCTGCTATAGCGTTGACAAAAGTCTTCAATATTTTTCCGACTTGGTTTAGTTTCCAACAAATCAATCAGCGCGTAGTCTTCTGGCTCAAGCGGTTGAAATAGCTGCATATAAACCCCCTCACGACAAACTCGCCTGAAGTCATCATTTTCTTTTAAGGCAATGTCTTCACATGCCGCCAATGACTTAACAACGTCAGTTTCGGTGACATGAATCATAACGTGACCCAGTCCGTGATAACACATTGCCTTATGCAAATCAGTTGGCTGCCATTCCCCTCTTGGTTCACAAACATCTTTTAACTGATCAATAATGGTAATTAATTCATCACCAGTAAATGTCTCACCATTAAAGCGCGCCAGAATAGCACCATGAGCGTAACCATTCGAACATAACCCATCGGTTGGACTATTGGCTAACACGTCGAGCCAATTATTAGGATCTTTGGAGACCTCATACTGCCCTAAGTTATGAGCAGCTACATGACAGAACAAATACTCTGGGTCATAGTCTCTAATTGATCTAATAACATCAAATATTTCCGTGGTAGGTAAATCAGGAGTCAATCCCATCAACTCAGTTTCGTAACAGTACGGTTTGTAATCTACTTCACTGCAATTCTCCACTAACAGCTGCGCATAATCAGAAATGGACAAATCAACAACCGCTTCCTTACTGAAACTAAACCACCAAACAGCCACTGCTGAAGCTAAAATTAATATAAATAATGTAATGACCTTAAATAAACGAGACATACTGGCAATACTTACTACTATATTCTTCCGGAACCATAGCGCACACTTGCTTAGCTCCTTCATTTCCATAGTAATTACGTAAACGATTTAATAAATAGCTATAACAAGCATCTTCTTCTGTGTCTACCAAATCAGGATGGGCACAAAATTCCAGATTCTTGATGTAACCCTTGCCGGGTGGACCATACTTAACATGACTGTAAGATAACCCTTCAAAGCAAGCATACTGATCGTCAGCCGGTTGCGATCGACACAGATCAATCGCTCTTTCCATATAACCCTCTTCAGACCCATGAATACGAACATATTGGGCAAACACAGCTAAGGTAACCATCTCATTGGTTGTATAACCCTCAATTGAAGGCGTCTCCCCTCTTAACATATGTTCATTAATATAATCAGCGGTCGCCGCAACATCATTTTTATACATTGTTAAAACTACCGGCATCATGTTGGTGTAACATCCTTCTAGACGTTCATCTGGCTGATGGTAGCAAACGGTAGCAAACGGATCTTGTTGAACTTCCTCTATGTCGTATTTAGGATCACGAGAAAGAATATCAATCGCGTTAAACACCCCTGTGTGACAAAGGTAACTTTGCAGCTCAGTTTTAGCGATCTTCTCACACAAAATAAAACCTGGCTCCATCAGAGCATCTACATCACCCCAAGCGGTCGGATCACTACCGTCTACCGCCCCATGACCTGTACCATGGAAACAAGCATTGCTCGCTCCAGCCGCCAGTTTAGATAATTGCTTATCAACGTAGCGACAAAAACTACGAGCTTCTTCTACATCACCATTGGTAAGTAGTAATGTTTCCATGAAGCCATGATAGAAACCGTAACCACATAAAGCGGTATCAGCTGACAATGAAAAATCTTCTCCATTTGCATACAGATCATACGCTGCCTCGCCTATTATATGAGCGTAACCATGGCAATCATTACGAAATAACGGTTCAGTCTCTGAGAGCTCTACCACCACATCAAAAGCCGCTTTTATTCCACCTTCTGCCACCACCTCCTCCACCAACTGTTCAAAACAACGCACTGTTTTATCCTGATCACAAGCAGCAGTATCTATTTTCGTCTCCTCCCCCACCACAATAACACCTTCATACTGGGCATTTAAATGGTCATGAAATTTATAAGTGCCAGACTCAGTAAAAGTAAAAGACCAAGACACTGTTGCTGGCACAGGGCGACGAGGATCAAAATCAGGATAAGCTGTGTGGGCTGGATGAACATTAGAGGCTGGCCAATGATCTTCAGCTAAGTTAGTAACAAATGTGACAGTATCTCCCACCGCAATCGTTAAACTCAAAGGTTGATAACCAGACTCAGTGAGCACTACTTCATGTTGGTTGCCAGCTGAGAAAAATAGTATAAAACTTAAAAAAGCAGCCAATAAAATACCGATAATTAATAGTACCTGAGCTGAAAATAGTCTGAACATTCGCCTTAGTATAACACCAGATTTATACAGACTGTTACAATACAGACATGTCCAAAAAGTTAATGTTCATCGCTCCGATATTGTTGATTTTATTAATTATGACAGTTGTTTTTTTATACACCAACAACAATCAACCTAAACCCGAAAAAGAACTAAATATTACTACCACTGACATCAACTCTCTTTTTACTGAAGCCGATAAGCTATACGTTACTGGTAAATATGAAGAATCTATTGCTCACTACCTAAGAATTATTGAATTGGAACCAGACAATCTACAAGCTCACTTAGACACAGCTCACACATATCGTTATTGGGGTAAATATGCAGAATCGGAAGCTATGTTTAAAGAAGCATTGAAAATTGACCCAAACAACCCGTGGATTTATACAGATTTAGGTAAACTCTACCGCAACATGAATCTTTACCAGGAAGCCGAAACTAGCTTCTATAAAGCCCTGGAAATCGATCCTAATTTTGAAAATGCTTATAGTTATGGCTTAGGCTACTTATATTTTGAAGAGGGTCGACATAAAGAGTCAGAAGCTATGTTTAAAAAATCCCTAGCGATAAACCCTAACAGCGAAATAGCCCACTCGGGCCTAGGTGACCTTTACCGAGAAATGGGACGTTATACCGAAGCTGAAGACATGTATCAAAAAGTATTTACCATTAACCCCAAAAGCGAGTCGTACCTGGGACTGGCCTGGCTATATATTTACCAAAGAAAATTTGATGAAGCAGTGGTAGCTTGTCAGGATTTTTTACATGAGATTAGAGAGAAGGCTGAAGTTTACTACACCATGGGTGTTGCCTACCAGGGGGCTGGCTCCACTACAGAAGCCATCGATGCCTTCACAAAAGCCATCGAACTAAATCCTGACAACCAACAATTTAGTAATGCCTTAAAAAATACCCAACGTTAAATTCACCGACAATTAGATAAAGTCTCACCTGTTTGATCGGAATACAAATCACAAACTTCTCTAGCTACTAATTCACCTTTGCTGGTACGTGCAAAACCAACTACTGACTGGAAGCACTGCGTCTGCTGAACTGAGTTAAGACTATCCAATTGACACAAATCGGCTGCTTCAATATGTTCCCGGCCAGGTGTACCGAATTCTATCAACCCACCAACTACCCCGCTAAGACACATCACCTGCTCAGACTCAAACACAGTCAAACACTCAGATAATAAATTTTCTAACAAACCAACATCTGAACGGTTAGCATGAGCCAAGACACCAACGGCTGATTGCAGAGTTAAGCCGACATACTCTTTATCTTCAATTTCGCTAATCATTTTGAATAGAGTACCAGCATGGTACTGAGCTTCCGAAACAGCTAATGTATTCATTTGTTCGTAGCAAGCTAATTTAAAGTCCTTATCTACCACTTCAGCACAGGTAGAAAATACGGTCTCCGGAGTAACTGACAGATCATACAGACCTTCATCAAAAGCAATCGCCAGACCATTATAAACCCCTGTGCCACACAGGTACTTATCTTTATAGTTTGTAGCAATTTCCTCACACATTCTAAGCGCTGTAGCAGTTACTCGACCAGGATCTCCCCAAGCACGCGGATCACTACCGTCAGTAAAACCGTGTCCCACTCCATGGTAACAAGCCTGGGTGGCAGCAGAACCATATGCTTGTAATTGTTCATCAACGTAATCACAGAAATTTCTAGCAGCCGCCATATCACCAGTAGTAACCAACAATGTCTCCATAAAACCATGGTAGAAACCATAACCACAATACGATGTTGCATTCGTAAGAGAAAAATCAGCCCCTTTAGCAAACTCCGAATAAGCCTCCTCTCCAATCAAATGTGCCATATCATGACACACTACACGAAACCTATCCTCATTTGCGTACAACTGAGAGAAGACAGCAAAAGCCTCTTCAGCCCCGTCTTTTTTTAAAGTGCTCACTATCTGCTCCTGCCAACACGTAATATTGTCCTGACAATTACTGACTGTATTTTCTGTATCACTATTCCTTAAAACTGATATTTGACCCTTAGCTGTTGGAGTTAAATGATCGTGAAATTCCCAATCGCCAACCTTAGTAAACACAAAAGACCATGACTGACCCATAGCCACTGGCTGTTTAGGGTCGAACTCACTGTATATGGAGTGTGAGGGGTGTAAATTAGAAGCAGGCCAGAATTCTTTATCACTTTCGTTGATAAATACCACTCTATCTCCCACCTTCACTTCTAAATATTCTGGTATAAATTTCTGCCCATCAAATCTAATCTGATGATTTGTAAAATTTATAAAATGTAAGCAGACGAAAACAACAGCCAAAACCCCCGCCACCAACCAAAACAACTTGTGATGAGCAGCTATTCTAGATCTAACATTGAATAACATAATTGTTGCCGCTCAAGCGGTGAATCACTACATAGCTGCCCGTAATAATGTTCATCATGAACATAATATTTTGCATTACGATACAAAGTTTCATAACAATTTTGAGCAATGTCCTCTGGCCACAAAGCACAATACCGCAAAGAAACTGCATAATCATTTTCACCACCCCAATACAATGAATTAACAACTTCTTTTTTGCACTCAAGCGCTCCCCCATCATCATCTGCCAAGTTACACCAATCTAAATTTTTCTGTAATTGATCACCGTTCGCATTTTCTAGTAAGCTTATCTGGTAATCAACAGCCAAAACTACATATTCCTTACCAAAACCACGATAGCAAAGTGATCGATATTGACTATTTGGCTCTAGGTCACAAAAAGCCATACTGTCCGCAAATATATCCGGAGTAGGCAACCCACCATCAGCCCCACCAGCATCAAAAAGGTACGGGGTAATGTAAGAATAGCAGCGCTCTTTAGCTTCTTCGGGCATATAATCTGCCTGACAGATTGACAGTGGGTTTTCTGGGTTTACATACTTATCCTTCTGTAGAGACCAAACTGCCTCATCATGAATTCCATCTTTCATCTCCATTACAGCTCCACCAATACATTCATTAGACTCCTGATTGAAATACTCCCTTGTCCCAGCCTTTTGACAAAGCTCTACCGCTTTAGCCATATCATACTCTGCAAAAGCTAAAACACCGTGACCAAAACCATGGAAACACATGGTGTAAGCCCCAGTACCACCAGGAGCCAGATGACATACATCATTCACCTCATTAAACACTTTCATCCCGTGCTCCAATAAGGCCCCAATAACAATAGTGTGCGAACAAGCATTGCGAAAATCATCGGTGCAATACTGCATTCCGGAAAGACCCTCTTGCTTGTAGAGCTCATCGCCCACCACATGACCCATCAAATGTTGATCGATGTGTGGCGGAAAGGTAATTTTCTGCAAAAGCTCATAAGCGTACACAGCCCCCTGCTCTTCAGCTATATCGACAAAAAAAACTGATAGCTCGGCCAAATTAGTCGCCGCTGATTCAGCGGCTGCAATATCATCCCCCATGTCCGTAGAGACAATCATGGAAAATAAGTCAAAATATTTAATTAAAAAAAATATCACTAAACTCAATAAAGCAACAAGTATAACTAACCCCCACTTAAATCTCATATGGTTAGTATACCAACTGTTGATTAAGATAAAAAAGCAAAAGCGCCCGTTGGGCGCTTATTTTGCTTTGTTGATAGCGGCCACAAGACGTGATTTCTTGCGTGCAGCAGTATTAGCTTTAATAATTCCTCGCTTAGCTGCTTTATCAATTGCTTTATAGACACCAGCCAGCTTAGATTCAGCTTCTGAAGTGTTACCTGCAGCAATCAGCTTACGAAGGTCTTTAACAGCATCATTCATAACCCGACTACGTCGCAAGTTGTAAACTCGCTTGTTTAAGGATGAACGATGCGCTTTTTTTGCTCCTTTAGTAATTGGCATACTTAATTTCTAGTGGCGCAACTATACAGTAGCAAAATAGAAATTGCAAGCAGTTTTAATCCTAAGTTTCCTCAATTACTGGCACCACATGCACATCCACCTCTGCTCCTGAACCGCTAGTGGCACAATAGATAGAGTAAGTGGTTTGACCAGTCGGATTTACCACAAAGGTATCAGCTATGTTAGCAGACTTACCGTCAGCAATGAAGTCTGGATCATTTTCTAAATTGGAAGACAATGTACAGTCAGTATAAGCTTGTGGGTCCCATTCAATAGTTACATCTTCACCAGGTTTCACCACCTGCGGTGTAGCTGTGATAGTTGGCTCAGGATAGGTTAAGAAAACTGTAACCTCATCATAATCACTATCACTACCATCGGTACAAGTAATCTCAAAAGTTGTAGTGGCTATGATGTTGTTCACTGTCTGGTTATGCTGACCATCAGAGCTAGACTTACTACCAGACCAGCCATTACTGGCAGAACAACTGTTTGAGTTAGCTACAAACCAAGTTAACTGTGTCGAACCATCATATTCAACAACTAACGGATCAGCGAAGAGTTCTACCGAAGGTGAATTTAGGTTATTAATGACAGTTACTGTCACACTATCTGTAGCACTACCTCCTGAACCATCAATACATGTGATAGTGAAAGTTGTATCCGACTGTAGGTTGTCGACAAACTGAGCATGATTACCGGTGTTACTGTTCTTACTACCAGACCAACCACCGCTAGCGGTACAATCAGTTGCATTTCTAACTTCCCACAAAACTGCCGTTCCTAAACCACGCATCACCTCCAGAGGATCAGCTGTTATAGAAACAGACACTCCACCCGATAAATCAGGTTCAATAACCCCTACGGTTACCGTATCAACTACTGAATTACCCACGTCGTCATAGCAGGTCAGAGTGAAAGTAGTGGTAGCGGTTAAATTATTTACAATTTGGTACCAAGAACCATCTCCAGCATCTTTACCGCCAGACCACCCATCGCTAGCATCACAACCAGTAGCACCGTAAACAGTCCAATCCAACATAGTCGAGCCATTGTAAGTGGTAGGATTAGGAAAAGCGTCTAATTCTAACGACAGAGGGATATCGCTAACACAAATTTCTCCATGTGAGTCCAACTGAGTAATGTAAGAACAACCACTAGCTGGCACTGCATACCCTCCTTCTTCTCCTAAAGGCGAGACTTCAGCCAAACCTAACTCCACCGAAGCAAGATGTTCGGTGTCTTGTAAATTATTAAATCCTAGTAAGCTTGTGAGAGCTAAAATAAAACCAGCTATTATTTCCATATTTACTATTATGTCACAAAAAGATTCTTCTGGTTGACTTATTGTGTATTACTGGCCAAGTCTAAATTTTTGCCAATCAGCGACCTAAATTCTTCTAAACCATCATTCCAAAAATAAGGGTCGTTGCCCGGATAAGTCTGCCCCCAATCAACCTCAGTCAATTTATTCGCCTTAGCTAGTGCCTGCTCAAAATAAGGCTTGGCAGTAGTTTTATCTTGACTGGTATTCATAACCGCTAAGCCATACATATTTAGCAGCCAAGGATTATCAGACTCATGAACAAGCCCCTCCTCTAACACTGGGATCATTTCTAAAAACTTACCTTGAGAAAAATAAACCCAAGCTAAGTCTACCCTTGACCAAGGAGCTTCTGGAGCGTAACTAATGAATTTTTTGAAATAAAATTCTGCTAACAACCATGACTCAGCATCATTATCACGACGAGCTTGGTAACCATAAGTTAAGGCTGTCATATAGTACACATTTGGTAGTTGGTCACCAAACAAGTTTTCCTGCATCGTAAATTTCTCTAATGCATCAGCAAATTTACCCTCTAAAAAATCAATCCTTCCCAACTGATACCAGAGTAAATTATTCTGTTCCGGATCAGCTGCTATAGCTTTTTCGTAATTCAACCTCGCCAAGGCTAGATCATAAGGACCAGCAGGATTATCATCATGGTTAAAGTAATATTGCCCTAAAGCAAAATAATCATCATCCCTTTGCCACTGACAAACTTTGTCACAAGGTGCAAATTTATCATAAAAGAAAACCAGCCCTGCTAAAATCAGGACCGGTACTCCAACTTTTATCAGTAAACGCCAAGACATAACGTGACCAGTTACTAATTCAAATTAGGCATCTTGGCAAGCCATTGATCAGTGAAGAAAGAATCAAACCAGAAGTCTGAAATATCGTGCGACATAACCACCCCACGTCCTGTTATTGCCCGAATTTCTAAACGGGGATTTTTTCTAAGAAAATCATCGCCCTTCAAAACATCAATTGCTTGAACAACATAGTATTCACCACCTGGTGAAAATTTTGGTGCATAAAACTCACTCCCCTCCTCACTTATCTGTCCTATTGCTTTTACCGAAACCTTATCAAACTCAGCCTCTGCATCAGTAGTTAAATTAAACAAGGTAATTAAGCCGCGCTTAGCAGTTGTCCAAAGTAATTGTGAATCATCATTGGAGACATCTAGCATACCAGTAGCATTAACTTGACCATCACTCACTCTAACCAATGGTGACTCAAGGCCGGTGGACATGTCATAAGAGAATAATCCATCTTTCTTTAAATAAACTAAATACTGGCCGTTATCAACAAGTTCAGGAGACCAGGAGTGCGGAATAACTGCTACTAATTCACCTGACTCTGTGTCCAGTACGGCTGATTCCCAATTGTTTATGTACACTGAGTCAGTATAACTGTCTGACTCAGTAATTTTTCGATTGAAGGTAACAAACCTACCATCAGTGGATACATCCAGATTTCGCTCGGCTTCTCCAAAAGTTTCATAAAGGGGTTTGATACCCTTACCAGCCTTGTAGTGATGGATAGCTCGCTTGTCTGGATCTTGCTCACTAGAAGTGTTAGACATCGCCAGCAAATAAAAATCAGCTGGATTAAACACATCAATGAAAGAAGCCATCGCACTAGTGAAATAATCGGGAATTAGATTAACTACACCAGAACCGTTGGTAGAAAGAATATCTAAAGCATGTATCTGAATATCTGGAGTCACCGGAGTTGGTTTACGACTAGAGAATATAATTACCCCTCCCAATTCTTCAGTTACACGGCCGCCAGTTATACCGAAGTTTTCATCACCCTCAGAAGAAACTGGACCGACCTCATTAGAATACAATTCACCCAAGCTAGTATCCCCACCTTCAGTAATACCATAGGCACCACCAGAACCAACTTCATCTTTTACCTGCGTTAAGTAGAAAAACACAGCGGTAAATCCAGCTAGAAGTAGAAATACAAACCCTACAATCAGGGGCAACTTACT
Organism: uncultured Candidatus Saccharibacteria bacterium; assembly: GCA_964347215.1. Lineage (GTDB taxonomy): Bacteria > Patescibacteriota > Minisyncoccia > Phycocordibacterales > UBA918 > OLB19. Next base: position 32,425 of record CAYFXS010000001.1, on the reverse strand, counting down.
ATTTTTTTTAACAGTCTCTACCGAGGATATATCACCACTGGAATTATTTTCCTCAGGCAATTTCATTTCAAAATTATTTTCCATGATTTGGATTGATTAGCTGGTTACTAAAATTAATAACAAAACAACTGCAAAGCTTGGCATACATTCCCATGCACAGGCTTAAACTATGGTGCTGGACAATAACCACTGGTATAGCCGCCGGTGTATCCACTGGTACCACCAGAAGAACCCCCTCCTGAATAGCCGGATTCTGAATAGCCCATACCAGCACTATTGTCAGAATAACCTGACTCAGAATAGTAAGAAGATTCTGAGTAGTAGGCAGCCTGTGAATAAGCGTAACCCGGTGCCCCCACATCACAGCCACAAACTGACTCAACATAAGCTTCGGTGTAGCCACTACTAACTGAACCATCTGGGCCAGTTCTGTCGTAGGTGCCATCTGGCTGCTGTTCATAACTGGCGCCATTCACACAATCCACCGTCTCTGATGGCTGTGGTTCAGCTGGCGGTTCATAACCATCACCGGAGTCGCCGGAATCACCACTATCACCCGCAAAGTACGAGCTTTGGGAGTAACTATAAGAACTCTGTGAATAGGGAGTGTCTGCGTGCACTGTTTTAAAAAGTTTTGTGACACTGAATTCTTGAGCCGGTTGCTCAACTTCAACTCCAGCCTCCTGGGTTAGACCTAATAAATTAAGAATTGGTAACACAAATAGACCGTATAAGAAAAATTTGAATTGTTTGTTCATAAAGCTTAATAAATAATACCACTAAAGTAACCACTTGTGACTAGTAATCAACTTTTTCATTTAGGGGATAACCATCAAATATCACATGTACTCGATACTGGTCTGAGTTATTAACCGCTCGATGCATAGCTTTATTATCAAAAAACCACACTTCCCCCGGCTTAACCTCCACCCGTTCGCTGCCTGACTCTAAAATATTTCCGCTCTGAGCTGAATCTAATACTAAATGATACCGTTTACGTCCCGCCAAATGTCGTTCTGAATCATAATGTCTATAAGCTTGAGCTTTGGGTCGCAACTTCACCACTGCCACCCTACCTAAACCAATACCTAGCTCATTAGCCAACTGTAAGATTGCCGCATGTGTCTTGGGCAACAAATCAGCCGTTAAAGTAGCCAGACTTTCGTGCTTTTGATCAATGGGTTTATAAAATTCAGTTTTATTTGGTGACTGCCGTAAAATTAATGACCATGTTTTCTGATGATGCGTTATATTATTCTGCCTCCTCGTATCAATAGACCACCAATGAGGATTGAGTTTATTAAGCTCAGCACGCAATGGAGTCGGATCAAAATCTGCTACCTTTACCACAAAACGCTGGTCACCCTGCCCTTTTTTAACTTTTGACACAAACAAGTTACGCAACATATATCGTACCAACAAGGATTTTATTTTTTGACGACGTGATAAACTTTTTGCTCGCAATGCCCTAGCTATAACTTCTTCAGCAGCACGCACCTCCAAATCAGTCCAGTCAGCAGTCAGTTGCTCAAAGACCGATAAAGGAGCGATCAATCTACTCAACTGATTAACAGCATAGGTTAACTGCTCTGCGTACATATAATCGTCACGGTGTTCTTCAGCATTCCAAAGAAACTCAAGCTGACTAGGCATAAAAAGTGTGTCCTGCTTAATTATCTCTGCATTTTTAGCTAAAAAATCACTGACAAATAACGAACTGTTGCAGATATTGTGATACAGGTGTCTAGAGTCTTGTTTCATGTTTAATATCAGTAATTAAAGTTAATGTTTGCTTATCAGTTAGTACAATAAAGTTATCCTCGACATCATTATAAACAACTTTATCTAACCCCTTCAATGTCACTAGCGATAGTTTAAGGCAAAAAGTAAAATTTGATGTGTGTAACCGAAAAATCTTTCCGTTGTTCCCAAAAGCCCACAAGCAATCTCCTTTATCTTTATATAGTTCATTGATTTTGCTGCCAACTGGCATTTGATATTCAAACTCCTTACTATCTAAAGAAGCCTTGGTGATCAATTTATCCCAACCAGCAAAATAACATTTACCATCATGTAGAACGGGTGCAGACCTCATCGGAGACCTGACAACAGTATCTAGGTAATCTAAGTGTTGCTGCAAAACAATCTCACCAGTCTCGATGTCTACCACAAACAATAATCCCCCCTCCGTCCCAAAAGCCACCTGACCACTACCGACGTCGAAGGTAAATTTATTAAAATTGGATTTAGCGGCAGACCAAATGTGCTTACCTAGCTCCAATTTTTGTAGCCAAATTATTTTATTTGATTCTAGAGAAAAACCAGCAATGGTACCTGATTCTGAAAGTAAAAATATTACAGGGCAATTAGCAAAATATTTTACATCTGTGAACGAATGATCTAGTTTAGTTTTCTTAAAGGGTTGGATTTCATGTTTTTTGTAACTAGATAAATAAACAACTCCTTCTTCCAGCCCAAGAACTATCACACACTCTTCCTGGTCAACGTAGGCAATAGAGTTGAACTCCCTCAAGACTTCCCCGACCATCTTCACATTCACCGCATCAAGCCATAAAAATCTATCATCACCCTGCAAAAGAAACTGGTCACCGGCCGCAGAAACTATCTTTAATCCAAAACCAGCAAAAGTCCGATTGTAAACTTCTCCTGACTGTCCATTCAAAATATATGCAAAGCCATCAGCTGTTAACACCAATAACACACCTGACACTGAGCTGACAGCAATATCTACAATACCTTTATTGAAATTTTGTACCCACCCTTTTGCAGGGAACCCATCGGCAAAGTGTCTATGCATAGGTTTTTCAATAACAAACTCACTCTTATTAAATAAGCTCATTATCTCAATTTGCCTATCAGTGATAGGACTATACTTAGACAACGACTTGAAGGCAACTGCCACCAAAACTCCACTAACCCTATAGCCAAGAGAACTGAGCATATCCACCTGCTTCAAAGTTGCGTAACCAGAATTAATCAAATCGTCTACCAATATAATTGGATTATTATTTAATTGACCACAGATATTTTTTTCAATATTTAATCGACTACCTGTTTTTTTAATATAAAAACCATTAACATTTTTACCATCACGCTTAGCTAGCAATAATAATTTTGTCACTAAAAAAACTGCCGTGGTTTCCAGACCACCTAGCTGGTAATTATCCAGATTATTAATTTTTTCATAAAGCGCTTCCGCCACTAAATCCAATTTATCTGGTTTTAATATGTGTTTTTTAAAATCAAAAATATACCCCACATCGAAAGGATCAAAAGGATTGACCTGGTAGCTGTTATTAATAACTTCGTTCTGTATAAATTCCTTTATCTTTTCCATATTAGTTATTTTATAAACTTATCTACAACCCCTCTCACATCAGCCAAACTCCTCGCCCGAATATGAAACTCTCTCACCTTCTCACTTAAAGTTTCTGACTGCTTCAACAGATCGTTCATTTCAAACGGATCAACTTCAAGATCGTATACATACTCCTTAATAGCAAAACCAACTGCGTATATATGGTACTTATACTTTCCAATAACCACAGTCTTTTGTGTAACTGGATCAAGTATGAATCTATCAGAATAATGAGTCACCAAGTGTTGCAAGTTCTCACGTGGTGCAATTTCAGAACTACGCCTACCTTCAGCCAATATAGGACGTTCCATTTGATTAGTTTGACTTAAATTGATTGGCACACCTTCATACTGAGACGGGATGCCGATATTCAGTCGGTCTAAAATAGTTGGCGCTAAATCTAGTAATGAAAACGGAGCGATACTCCTCCCTGTTTTAGAAGTAGGATCATAAATACATAATGGAACCCGCAGCAAGTCATCACACAGATGAGTACCGTGATTATACTCATTATCACGAGATCCAAATGTTTCACCATGGTCAGCAGTAAGAATAACCAACGTTTTACGTAATATGTCTTCGTCTATTTGTTCTAAAAAATCACTGAAGCGATCATCAAACTCTCTCACCCCTTGATCGTAAAGCCTTCTTACTCGATTAGAAAAAACATTGTCATATTGTTGATACTGAATAGGGGATATCATTTCCTTAGTTACCACCTCCGAATCTGGAATGACATCTTTACCAAAAAGTGTGCGGTACTTAGATGCGGGGTCATAAGGCATATGCACCCCCATTTCATGTAGTAATATAATTTTTTTTTCTTCGTTTTTATTCTTCAGCAAATCTAGGGCCTGACGATACATTTGATAAACTGACTTGTCTTCAACACCAGAAGGAAAAGCAAACATTTTCTCTGAAGGAAAGGCTTGCCGTATATTCTGTAAAATAGCCCTCTCTCCCTCATAGCCAATACCATACGTCGAAACATTACTGGCTTCTAAAATTTTAGTAAAAGAATTGCTGTTACTACTCAACTCTTTAACCGTGATGCCTGACGGCATCTGTGACCGAAACAATGACGGAAAAGAGAGAAAAGTCCACGAAGCATTACTGCGGACATTGGAGTACACCTCACCTTTTTGTTGGAAAAAAGCGTCGATTCTAGGTGTGGTTTTACGTCTATGGCCATACAACGACATACGCATGGCTGATAATGAATCACAGACTACTAAAACAACATTTTGAATTTCCTTATGCTCTGACATTTCGTGATTCTAACTTTAAAATATATTAACTTATATCAAAATGATTTTAAATTGACACGAACCAAACTCTAACTTACACGTCAAGTTCCATCCTTCTTGCTGCTTAGTTATAATGCCTTTACTTTGGATACATCAGAATTGAAAGAGTATATAAAAACTTACATCGTTAACCCAACAGAGTCTGACACCCCCATGCCATACATAGGTCGTGGGCATATTGAGATGCAAAAGTGGTTACTTAACCCCGAACTACTTACCTCACTAACAAATTATCTGTATCAAAAAATATCACACCTGGATAATTACCAACTGGCTGGGGTGGAAACAGCTTCATTCCCTCTTCTAACCTCATTACTAGATAGAGCGGCAGCAGATGGTAAGACAGTTACCGGTTTTTATATTCGTCGTTCACGTAAAAAAAGTGGTCGCTATTTACAAATTGAAGGTGAACCAAGAAACACACCTGTAATTCTGGTAGATGATGTAATTAACAGTGGATTGACTGCGCTCTGGGCAAAAACTGTTCTAGAAAAACATGACCTAACTATCTCTCATATTCTGACCACAATTCAATATCATGAAAACAGCTACTATTCTTTTTTAACCAAAAACACTAAGCTAGAGACAATCTTTCGTTTGGATGATTTTGCAATCAAACCAACCGATCTGCAACCAAAAATTAACCCTTACCGACAAAAATGGGTTGCCGAACAGTCAATTGCTAGTCACATCATGGTGACACAGAAATCTATCCCTGCTGTAGTTGGCAAAAACATTTATTTTGGCACTGACCAGGGTAAATTTATATCCCTTTATAAAGATACTGGGAAAATTGCCTGGGAATTTGTCACCGGCGTCCACGATCAACAAAAAAATATTTTCTCTTCTCCTGCCGTTTATAAAGACCAAGTGTTTTTTGGATCTTACGACGGTAAATTCTATGCTCTAAATAAAAACTCGGGCCAAGTCAATTGGGTCTACCAAAACTGCGACTGGGTGGGATCATCCCCATGTATTAGTCATAAAAATAACGCTATCTACATTGGACTCGAACACAGTGGACCACAGAACCGACGTGGCTCTTTGGCTGCACTAGATATCGACACTGGTAAATTACTCTGGGAATTTAACATGCGAGCCCTGACCCACGCTTCCCCAATTTATATTAAAGAGCATAATCAAGTTGCCATTGGCTCAAACGAAGGTCGACTTTACTTACTTGATGCCAATGATGGAAAACTTATCTGGTCTTTTGAAACTGAAGGGGGTCAATTTTACGATGGCGTAGGCGGCTTCAGTCCAGGAGACATTAAGCAGCGTCCTGTTTATGACCCAATCAACGATTTCATTTACGTCGCTTCTGTTGATGGTTTTATGTACGCAGTCAAAAGACAGTCCGGTGATATGGTGTTTAGAGTCGGAACAAAATTCTACAATCCAAATGTGCGATCAGGTATTTTTGGCTCACCAGCTATCACCGAACAACATGTGTTATTTGCTGCTACTGATAAGTACTTATACTGTGTAGATAAAAGAACTGGTGAAGTGAGGTGGGAGATAGACCTACGAGCCAGAATGTTTTCTACCCCTGTTATTAAAGGCGGCATCGTATACATCGGCACCAACAACGCTTGCTTATACGAAATAAAAGAGGAAACAGGTGAAATCATGGCTGTTACACAACTAAATGAAAGGATTACTTCACCAGTAATTTTTGATGATGATACTCTGTACGTACCAACTAACGACAACGGCCTAACTGCATTTCATTTAAACAATGAGTAAGTCACTTATAGTCACTAACAATAAAATTTTTGCCAACTCTCTTATCTCAGATGAGCAGCAGATTTCATTGATTGATTTTAAACAATTCCCTTCTGGTGAATGGGAGGTAAAAGCCGACCCTAAATTCTCTACTGAAGTTGAACTGGTATTCTTTCTAACTCCTCAGATTAATGACTCACTAATTCAGCTATATCTCATCTGTGACGCTTTAATGAGTCAGAACTGTAAAATCAATCTTACTGTTCCATACCTACCTTACTCACGACAAGATAAAAATAATGACACCTCTACCACCCTCCCCATTAGAGCTATTGCTAGATTATTAGATAGTATTGGCCACTTAAATAAAATTAAAGTCATCGATATCCATAACCAAGAAATACTGAGGTTGTTTCATACTCCTATCAACTCAATTGATCCGCAGCCGGTATGGCTCGAACACCTTGATAAACTATCAATAGCACCAGACAAATGCTTATTCATTGCTCCGGATCAAGGTGCCGGCGAAACTACAAAAAACTTAGCTGAACAGTTTGGCGGTGACTATGTTGTAGCCAAAAAAGAACGTACCCATGCACAAGTTACTACATCAATAGACACCCCAGCCGTGAGACCCAACATTATTATCTGCGACGACATGATCGATAGCGGTAAAACCATCAGCGCAACTGTTGAACAATTTTTAAATAATCCTGAAGTAGAAAAAATTATTATTTTTGTCACCCACGCAGTACTTTCCTGCCCGACACCTGAACTGAAGCAATTGTTAAAACAGGAAAAAGTCACATGCGTTACCACCGATACTGTTCCATTAAAAAATACAGAGCTTGATCTGCTGGTATTACCTTTTGTAAAAACAATTATTTAGTCATTCAAAACCGACCGGCAACGACTTTGATTATCTCCAGAAACCAAATCACATAACTTATCTACCGCTGTCTCATCACTAAAGAAACCGTAATCAATAGCTGCCACCACTAAACATTCCTCTACTTCCAACTCTTCTTGATTGGGACTGGCCCACTGGCAAAGTCTGATGCTTTCATCTGGATTAACAGCAAAGCGATTAACTACGTAACCGATTCCTCCCATACAATCGTCAACATAACCTTCTTCAGCCTCTGCACAAAATTCTCGGCCACTCGCAATTTTTAAATCAGCCATATTAAAATTGTTATCTATTATGTACCACTGCACCACCCAAAAATAACAAGCCGCTTTTGTTTCTGTAGGTAATCCATAGCAAAAATCAGTTCTAAAATATCTACGATCTTCGCCAACTGCATCAGTTACCTGACCGACAGTTTCCATGGTGTACTCCATAAACACTCCTCCCAAGCAACCATCTATAACTTCCGGATCGTTAACATAACGACACATTTCCAAAGCTTCAATTAAGCCTGACTGTTGGTACCCAAAATGCATTACCAATCCATGACCTATACCGTGCTGACACCCTAAATTGTCACCGCAAAAATCTGCAATTTTATCGATTGAACCCACCCCTTGGTCTTTCATTAGACTCGCTAATATTTCATGGAAGCACCCATAAAAAAATGATTCATCACACAATTCCAACGCTTTATCCCCCATTTTTTCATAAAGTAATGAGCTAAATAAATGCATAAGAAAATGACGTTTATTCTCATCATCATTTTCATAAGTACGTACAAAATAATCGTATACAGCTTGTGGTTCATCTCGATCTAAAGCTGATACCCAGTATTCTTTTAGCTCAAACACATCAGCACTCGCAACTGGCGGAGTTTGATCATCCCCTTGCATATCATCTGAGTAGACACTGCTGTCTGCCAGCCACCAAACCAACCCCGCTATAATCAGAATGATCAACAATATTGATAAACGCTTGATCATATTAATTAAGCAAAAAATTATTCTGCTATTGCATCCATAAAACGATCAAAACAATATCCAATGTACCCCTCTGGCATATCTAAGCAAAACTGATTAGCGTATTCATTATTAGGGTGATGTGAACTAGCGTTGTAAATAAAAGATTTCAAACAATCATTTCTTACCTCATCATTTACCGCCTCATTACACAAACTGACCGTAACATTGTGATCAATTGCCCCCGCTTTGTAGGTACTGTACATAGCATTACGCACACAAGATCTAACCCCAGCCATATCTGAAGCTAAAGCACACCATTCATTGATTGTCTGGTGTTGCTTTGGTGTAGTTTCTTCAATCAAACGCACGTCTCGGCCGTGCACTAAAGTGATATATTCTTTACCAAAACCACCAAAACAACCATCTCTGTGTTTAGGGTCATCTAATACGTCACAGTAACTCATAGCCTCAGCAAATTTATTTGGATCAGGCCAACCTACACCCGAAACTGTGTCGAAGATAAATGGCGTGATGTAGATATAACACATTCGTTTATATTCCTCAGGCATATAATCTGACTGACACATCAATAAAGGATTTTCATCCGACAGATATTTAGTACCTCTTTCTTCCCATAAATCTGGATTATGAAAACCTTCTTTCATCTCCATAATAGCTCCTCCTAGACATTCAACCTCTTCGTAGCTCTGATACTTTTCCGTCCCCACTTTGCCGCAAAACTCAATAGCATCCGGTAACTCATAATCAGCGTAGGCCAAAACACCGTGTCCAAAGCCATGGAAACAAAGTGGGTAACTACCAGCCACTTCCATCGACTCACAAATCTCATTTATCTCATCAAATACAGAAGGGCCTTGTTGCAACAAAGCCTGAATAACTATCGAATGAGTACACGCGTAACCAAGATTACTGTCACAGTCAGACATTCCTAACAAACCCTTCTGTTCATAAAGAATGTCCCCTACAGCATGACCAACCAAATGAGTATCTACATCTGACGGCAGATCACCATAAATCAAGACATCAAAAGCTTTATCAGCCCCAATCTCATGTGAAAGATCTTGAAAGTAAATCACCAACTCACCAAATGATGGATTGGTAGCAAAGTATTTATTATGTTGGGCCAAACTAGAGTCAGCCGTAGCTGACTGACTAGTAAAGATGTGACCACTGGTAAAAAACAACCAGTAACCAGATGCTACAAACAGTAGCAAACCAAGACCTAGCAATCCTTTACCGTAACTAAAATACTTCATCGAATTAAGTATAACAAAGATATGTCTACCGCCTCGAATTCTCTAACACCACCCCGTTTGGTAAGTAGGTTTTACCAGTTTTCATATTTGCTGCTTCAATAATAGTCACCTGATTCCATACTGCCTGCACTTTAAGCATTCTCTCCAAGTTAAACCATAAGATGGTTGGATGATTGAACCAACCATGAGAAACCTGATGTAAAACTACTGACGCCGGTTGCTGCGACAAAAGATTTTTAACACCAGTTGGTGACACACTCTCAAAACAAAACAGCACTGGAGGAACTTCATTTGATACCATGTCGTAATCAGAAAATACCCCGGGCACAAAGCGCTGCCCTTGAGCTCTCTCTAACAAATCTCGCGACATAACCTTTTCCAACAACCAACCATGTAAGTAAGGCATAAATTCACCTTGTGGTACCAAATACTGTTTATCTACCACGTACACCATCTCTACCTTAGTGTCATAAATAAAAGCTCGCAAAACCAACTCGCCTCGACTATCAACCATCGTAGTCGAATCAACTAAAACAACATCTCTGTTAGAGTTAGCCATCAAAAACTGCAATGCGAAACTTGGATCAGGAAAAGCTAAAGTAAACCGAGAATCCTCTGGTAACAACAAAATATCTACCTCATCATCTTTTAAAGCTTCAGTTACATACTCCAGAAGCATCAACTTTTTCCGTTTTACACCATCGTTTGTCATTAGTCCCACTCCATCAAATTGAGTATTTATACTTTTTACAACCAAGTCAGACTGACTACTTTCAAAAGTCCAAACACTAAACGCCATACCCAATACCAAACTAAACCCAATCAAACCAAGTAGTAGTTCCTTTTTAAATAAACGAGCGTATAAAAAGTAACACCAACTAACTAAACCAACTCCAAAAGCAGTCAGGATGTATACTCCACCCCACTGTGACAATTGCAGCCACGAAGAATCTGCTAATAAATAGCCCAGATAACCAAAGCTGAATTTTGCATTAGGCTCAATCATCGGACCAAGTGAATACACTGAAAATAACCACGAAGCAAACAATTCAGCTATGACCCATACAATTGGTAGCAACCACAACCACACCAGCCTCTGTTTTATGGCAAACTTAAAGCCGTAAAGCACTATTGCAAACCCTAACCCTAAAACTAACGAGGTTACTAGCCAATACAAACCAATTAGAGACAATTGCCCTAACCCCCTCTCAAGCCCTAACCACTCCAAAGGGTAAACCTGCCAAAACCAAATAATACCTCCCGCATATTTAAGCGTGGCAAATATCAGCAATCCTAAGAATAGTTGCTTACCTGACTCAGTCTCCAGATACACTTTTAACCAACCCAACAAAGCTGGTACAAACAACCACCACAACCAGGGGATAGTGAAAGCCAACATTAAAAGAATGCCACTACCAACCCAACAAAGATATAAGCGGTTCGCACAGATGGATAACATAACGATTATTGTATACCCCACCTTAACATTTCCAATGTAAAACACTGTTATTTAATTTACCTATTATAAAACTATTGCAGTAGTACACTCATTTCATACAAAATTAATCTGCTATTAACCGAAGTTTTGGAAATGTTAAGGTCGGGGTATACTAGCTGCATGATTAGACATATTGTTGGTAAAGTAGCGCACCAAAGCATCAACTCAATTGTGGTAGATGTGAGAGGAGTCGGCTATCTTGTTTTTGTTAATCAACCATCTCAATTCTCTTTAGATACTGATGTGAAGCTACACACTCACCACGCCATCAGAGAAACCACTTCTGATCTCTATGGTTTTACCACTCTCGACGAATTAGAACTGTTTGAACTTCTCCTGGGACTGCAAGGAATTGGACCAAAATCTGCTGCCCAAATCCTCACCCAAGCTGACCTGACTTTAATCAAAACAGCTATTAATAATGACGACCCTGCCCACCTCTCAAAAATGTCGGGTATGGGTAAAAAGACAGCTGAAAAAGTGGTGCTGGGTCTGAAAGATAAAGTAGCTGACTTGGGTTGGGGCACCACAGACAGCGACGGGCTCGGCTCAGAAAAAACTACAGACTGGCAAAGCGACGCTATTGACGCCCTTATCTCATTGGGCTACCCACAAAGTGACGCCCGCAAAACAGTACAGAACCTATCACCTGAAATCAACTCTGCCAACGATGCTATTAAAGCAGCGTTGAAAGAACTTGGACAGAATTAATCACGCTCCGCAAGTTCACTTAAACACTGCTTCAACTTATACTATTTCCTATGAATACCATTTTATATTGGATAAAACGCTTAATTCCTAAGGTTATTATGGACTACATTCGTCCACCCTATCACCTAATCTTGGCCTATTTAGGTAACCTGATTTACCGCAGCCCATCAAAGGAACTGACGGTTATTGCTGTTACTGGCACCAAAGGAAAGTCTACCGTAACTGAACTAATCACCTCCATTTTGGAGGCTGATGGTAATAAAGTTGCCTCTCTATCAACTATTCAGTTCAAAATTGACGATTACGTAGAGCGCAACCTATTCAAAATGACCACCCCTGGCCGCTTCTTTGTGCAACAATTTTTACGCAAAGCAGTAGATGCTGGTTGTACCTATGCAGTATTAGAAATGACCTCAGAAGGAGCTCGTCAATTCCGTCATCGTTTTATAGAAATGGACGCTTTGGTTTTCACCAACCTAACCCCGGAACATATTGAGTCACACGGATCATTTGAAAAATACAAAGCTTGTAAGTTAGAAATTGCTAAACAGCTGGAAAACTCAGCTAAACAACCTCGATACATTGTAGCCAACACAGACGATGAACACGGTACTGATTTCCTAAAAGTAAAAGTGGAAGAAAAAATTTCTTACCAACTAGATCATCTTAAGCTACACACTCTACACAAAGACGGTGTGGGCCTAATCTTCACTGACGGAGATGAAGAAGTAACTATCCGTGTACCTTTAGTAGGATTGTTTAATGTCTACAACGCTCTAGCTGCCATCACTTTGACTCGAGCACTTGGTGTACAGCTGCGAACCATTGAAAAAGCCCTTCGCTCACTCGAACCAGTTAAGGGTCGGGTAGAGCATTTCACTAGCAACAAAGAGACACAAAAGGCTGTGACTGCAGTAGTGGACTACGCCCACACACCAGACTCGCTGGAAAAACTGTACCAAGCTTTTAAGGATGTACCCAAGATTGCTGTGCTGGGTAATACTGGTGGTGGACGAGATACATGGAAACGACCTGAAATGGCTAAGATTGCTGAACAAAACTGTGATTATATTATTCTCACCAATGAAGACCCGTACGATGAGGATCCTCGAGAAATAGTGGAACAAATGGCTAAAGGTATCGAGGATAAAAATAAATTAGAAATTATCATGGATCGTCGACTAGCTATCAGAACCGCTATCGAAAAAAGTCCTGATGGTGGTTATGTGATTGTTTCCGGTAAGGGAACCGATCCGTACATCATGGGTCCGCACAACACTAAGCAACCATGGAGTGATGCTGAAGTGGTAAAGAAAGAACTTAAGTCTTTACCAGCTAAATAAAAACAAAGGCGGTTCCGTAGGAACCGCCTTTGTTTTTATAAAACCTACTTGTGGAACAACACTATACCAGCTGTAACAGAAACATTTAGTGACTCTTTCATTCCCGCCATTGGAATCTCCATGACCTTATCAGCGGCAGCAACAACTTCCGGTTGCACGCCATCCACCTCAGCCCCCAACACGTAAGCCACCTTTTTAGGAACTTCAAAGTCGTAAAGTGATACACTGCCTTCAACCTGTTCAACTGCCACTACTTTGTAACCATCAGACTTCAGTCGACCGATGAGGCCTACGGCCTCATCGGTCGACCTGCTACCAGCCTCACCAACATGCTCCCAAGGAACACTCTCACTAGCACCTAGTGAAGTCTTTTTTATTTCTGGCTGCACCCGACCAAACCGATCAATCGGAGTAGGAGTGGGACCCACCAAATAAATCTTATCTACCCCGACCCCATCGCTACTACGAAAAACCGAACCTACATTATGAGCACTTCTGATATTGTCGAGAATTACTATTTTAGACATAATGAAAATAAAGAAAAAACCCACTGTCCGCCCACCAGGACTCGAACCTGGGACACAAGGATTAAAAGTCCTCTGCTCTACCAACTGAGCTATAGGCGGACAGTGGATTCTGTCCGAGTGGCCAAAACTATAACATAATCGATAAAAAAATCTACATTTTGCTAAACTAGACTGATGACAATTTCTCCAGAGTTAATTTTTAAAACTTCCTCTATCTCCGACGGTAATATGTCGCTTCGTTTTGATGAGAATAATGAAGTACTGCACAACCGTAAAAATTTTGTTAAGGATAATAATTTCATCTGCATGCGTTGTACTCATGGCGAGAAAATCAAAATTGTTTCTGAACCATCATTAGATATGCCTGAGGCAGAAGTCTTAATTACCCAAGAAAAAGGACTGGCGCTAATGCTACTTACCGCTGACTGCCTACCAACCGGTTTTTATGACCCCATCACCAAAACCATTGCACTAGCACACTTTAGTCGTGAGACGATTGCTAATGGGCTACCGCAAAAAACCATTGGTTTTTTGCGACAGAAATTCAACACCAATCCAAGTCACCTTAAAATTTTCATCGGTCCTCACATAAAAAAAGAGTCATACTCTTTCACTGCTCCACTGAAGTACATCAAACCTCTCATGACTCCATTTGTGAATGAAGCCAATAATCAAGTACATATTGATCTACTAACCGCCCACAACCGGCAACTCATTACTGCGGGTGTATTAAGTAAAAATATTACAGCCAGCAAAGTAGATACTTTTGTTTCACCTGAACATTTTTCACATTATGAAAGCACTCGAGACGGCAAGAAACCCCATGGACGTTTGGCCACTATTTTGATGATGAGGTAAGCAATAAACTACGGAAAATATTTCCCGTAACACCAACCAGTACACCGAGCAGGATTAAGCCAACAAACCTAGCCATCACATAGAGAACAGCCCCGACAGCCGAAAGCGGAGCCTCTACTGGCAAACTCCCCAGAAAAACTTTAAACGACCACCACATTGCCGCTGGGATGCTAACAAAAGCCTCAACTGTGGTTTCCACGATGTAAAAAGCTGTACCAAAAGTAATTAAAGCCGCCAACAGAAAGACAAAATAAATAGCTACGTTTAAACCAATCACACCTGAAGAATGTTCCACCTCCCCAGTATTTAAACGCGACAACTTAGCCAAGCGAATCAAACGCAAAAAACGTACCAAGCGTACAATACGGGCCGACTTCAAAAAAGTTAGGTTACCCACCCCAAAGAAGGTCGGCAGGATTGAAATCAAATCAACCAATCCAAAGAAACTAAAACTGTATTTATACCAAGGCTTAGTAGCCAGAATACGAACCCCATACTCAATACTGAACACTGCAACCGCCACCCACTCAACCAAGCTAAACCAAAAACTAAATCTCTCTAAGGCAGGTACAGTTTCTAACACCAAACCAAAGATAGACAAGATAGTGAAAAAGGCTAATACATCACTAACCAGAAAGTAATGATTGGATTTTGGATCAACAAAGGCAGCTGACAGCTTTTTATTCATTAAAATATTATAGCGTAAGTACCCACTCTTCTAATGACAAGTCTATATCTCTCTCACCAGCATGACCGTCGTGATAAACCGACAGCAAATTACGGGATATTTTCTCCAACTCCCCTACTTTAAAAGTACTCAATGAGCGCTTAGCTTTGTTGTACGGAAAATCTTTCATCCCGGCTTCACCAGCAGATTTTGTCATTGAAGCTAAACGTAAAGTTTTCATTTGCCACCACAGAGTACCAATGATTTCCTCTTCGGACAGACCATCCGCTTTGGCTTCTTGCAGTAAGAGCCAGAGAGTTTTCTTGTCTTTACGCGAAAGCGCATCAGCCATTGTGAAGACATTAAACCGATCCGCTCTCTCTCCCTTGAACTCCTCTAAACTATCAGCGTATTTTGCATACTGTTTTTTCGGTGCCGCCAACAAAACATCTTCGATCAGCACGAATGTATTACCTGACTCACTAAGAGCTTCCAGATTAGTTTTTACCTCTTCTTCAAAATCTTTATTGCTGCTTGGAGTATCAATTACATAAAGTTCTTCTCCGCCAAAAAGTGAAGCGGCGCCGACCGCATCATTTAAAATTCCTTCGGTGTAACTATCGCTATCAATCAAAGTGGCTGTCACACCTTTAACCTCTAGATCACTCACTAAAGCAAAGGCTTCCTGTCGCACTTTTACTGTGTCGTTCCCACAAAATACTTTCAACATTTTATTTATTCCAGTCTTTAAGATTTAACCAGTCTTTCCCAATCTTAACCTCAGCCAGTATTGGCACCCCTTTATCATCCTGCTTACGCACAGTCAGTACATCTTCCATAATCTTTTCAATTTCTGGTACCACTTCATCTACTTTCTTCTCATTAATTTCAAACACCAATTCGTCATGTACCTGTAAAAGCATCTTCACATCTTTTTCTAACTTATTTTCTTTGATGTAATTTTGCACATCAATCATAGCGATCCGCATGATGTCAGCTGCAGTTCCCTGCACTGGTGCATTGATAGCCATACGTTCAGCAGCTGCTCTGATAAACGGAGCTCCGGAACTGATACCTGGGAACTGCCGTCGTCGGCCAAACATGGTTTCAGTGTAGCCATGCTGCCGAGCGTATTCTTTAGTTTCCTCTAAATACTCAGCCAAGCGGGTGAAAGTGTTAAAGTAAGCATTTAAAAATTCCTGAGCTTCTTCACGAGTCGCTTCTTCACCCAAGTTAGCCCGCAAAGCATTAACCCCCATGCCGTAAAGAATACCGAAATTGATGACCTTAGCATGGCGACGCATATTACCAGTCACTTCTTCAGCTGGAACATTGAAAACACGCGAAGCTACTCCAGCATGAACATCCTCACCATTCTTAAAAATTTCAATTAATCCTTTATCATCTGAAAGAATAGCTGCTATACGTAATTCAATTTGTGAATAATCAATAGCTACCAGCACATTACCTTCTGCTGCAACAAAACCACCGCGCACCGCTCTCCCCTCTTCACTCCTAATAGGGATGTTTTGTAAGTTTGGATTTTGACTAGCCATCCGCCCTGTCGCTGCACCAGTTTGGATAAAAGTGGTGCGCAAACGCCCATCTTTATCAACCATATCTGGCAAGTTGTCGATGTATGTGGAGAGTAATTTTTGCAGCTCCCGATAACGCAAAATCGCTGGAATGATTGGATGATCATCTTTCATCTTCTCCAGCTCAGACTCACGTGTTGACCGCTGACCAGTGGCGGTCTTTTTTTGGTTTTTTGGCTTTAGCTCCAACTTATCGTAAAGCACCTCCCCCATCTGTTTTGGTGAATTGATATTAAATTCTTCTCCTGCCTCACCCCAGATAGTTTCCTCTAGGCCGCTTAATTCTTTATGGAGTTTAATGGATAGTTTTTTAAGATAAGCTTTATCAAGAATTACTCCTGTTTCATTTACCTCACGCAGAACAGTCATCAATGGCTGCTCAATATTTTCATAAACGTTATAGACCTCTTTACGCTTAGCCTCATCTCTTAACTTATCTAAAATTTCTTTAAAGTCAGCCAGACCAAAATAAGAACGACCATAATCAACCACGTCATCAAAACTGGCATTGGTGCGATCACTCTCTAATAACCACAGTAAAATAGCTGCTTCCTGCACTTCTTCATCAGTAGCTCCGCTACTAGCCTGATCCATAGACATAGCCGCCTCCATGTCTAACACATTTTTCACCCGAGTAGCCAAAGTACGAAAGCCGAGCTCTGAGAAAAGATTCAAGATCGCATCACTATCCAACTTTTCCCGCCAAGTTTTATCTGGAGCTTCATAAACCACTGGTGCATCCACCCGAATGGTAGCCAACATTTTTGAAAAAACTGCTTCTTCTTCATTTTCACGCAGAATATTTAAAATACGAGGCTTCAATCCAGCTTCCAAGAAGAGCTCTTCTGATTTCTTTAGTTTTTTATAAATATTTTCAATTGAGCCAAAGTTAGTAATTAGAGTAGTTGCTGTTTTTTCACCAATGCCAGCCACTCCTGGAATATTGTCTGACGGATCACCACGCAAACCTTTATAGTCAGGTACCAGCTTAGGACCAAAACCAAACCGCTCCTTCACAGCTGCTTCGTCATACATGATAGTATCTTTAATTCCCTTCCGTAAGGTATAGACCTGCACTCTCTTCTTATCGACACACTGCAATGTATCCATATCGCCTGAAGCAATAATGACGTTTAAATCCTTATTATCTTTAAGTTGATGAGCGATTGTCCCTAAAAGATCATCGGCTTCAAAACCAGCTTGTTCAAAAATACGAATACCAAACACGTCGAAAATATCACGTGAACGTTCAATCTGTTTAACTAAATCATCATCAGTTTTTGACCGGCCAGCTTTGTAATCTTTGTACGCTTCGTGACGATAGGTTGGCTCTGGTAAATCGTAGCAGGCCACTACATAGTCAGGCTTCAGCTGCTCCACAATCGAAAGCAACATGGCTACCACACCATAAAGAGCCCCAGTTGGCTCACCACTTGGTGACGCAAAGTCTGGCAGCGCGTGATACGCTCGATGCAAAATAGCGTGTGCATCGAGCAGAACTAAAGTTTTTTTGTCAGATTTTTTAGGCATTACTAGTTAATTCAATTCTACGTCCCCCTCCTTCAATGGTAAATGACAAGTGCAAAGTATTAGCAGGTAGAAGTTCAGTAATCTTTTCTGCCCACTCAATACATATAATAGTATCTTTTTCAGACAAAAGATCAGCGAACCGCAATGGTCGCATTTCGTCAACTTCTTCAATTCGATAAGCATCGATATGCACTAAGTTGACCCAATGCTGATCCAGTAACGTGTAATTTTTCATCACCACAAATGTTGGGCTAGTTACAGCTTCAGTAACCCCCAACTCTTTGGCTAGAGTTTGCATAAAAGTTGTCTTACCAGACCCCAAATCACCATGCAGAGCCAGGACGGCGGCTGCGCCGCCGTCCACTTTTTTAATCTCATCTAAAACAACCTTGGCCACTACTGACAATTCTGTCACATCATTTACTTCCCACCGCATAATTAAAAGGCATTGTAGCACTGATCAATAAATATACTAAGACAGCAAAAAAGGGCGACCGCAGTCGCCCTTCCTTATAATTTTTAATGACCATGTGGCTGACATCCATGCCGATGATTGTGACCGTAGCCACCATGGCGATGGAAACAATCTCGCCGGTCATACCCGCCATAGCTCCAGGGGCCATGAGGATAAGCATCAAATAGTGACGTCATCAGACGGCTGTCATCCGGACTGGAAAACTGGAAGAAGTCCGGCTTATTTGGACTAAGCCATTTAACCTCAGGTGTACACAGTCGGTACACCTTTCCGTCGATATAAGTATGCCTGAAACAAGCCCACCCTTTCCTCACCGACAGTGACACTCCTTCTTTACTGAGCTGATTCACACTAACGGTGATGACATCCACCTTCGCAGCTGCCTCACGATGAGCTTTCAACTTCGCAGCTGCTGAAGCTTGAGCTTCCTGCCAAGTCTCACCACTGGTACAAGCTGCAAGCACGAGTGTGAATGCAGCTATTACAGGCCTCATTGTTTTTTTGAACATTTTAGTCCCCTTTCGTGACTAATTACTTTTTTATAATAATACAATATATATTTTATTTGTAAATAGATGGTGAATTGGGGTGAGTTTTATGAAAGCGGGAAAAAGCTTCGCTTTTTCCCGCTTTCACCTGCTACAATTAGGTCAACATGGTTCAGTTCGATGACACTTTTAGTAATGAGAAGATGGCGGAACTTCGCCGTAAAGAAGAAGAAGATTTAATTAAAAATCTAGCCGCTCAATACGGCTACGAATTCATCAATCTCCGCGGCGCCTCAATCAACCCCACCGCCCTACGCACCATTACAGAAGAAGTGGCTCGCGAAGCGAAAGTGGCCGGTTTTGAAATCGCTCGCAAAAAACTCTCACTTGCCATTCGCAACCCCAACAACCCAAAAACAAAAGATTTATTGCAACAACTAGAAGATGACGGGTACACCGTAAATATATTCATGGCTTCAAGCACCGGCCTGGAGCATGCTTGGAGTCGTTACGCTGACAGCAAAAACACTGAAGCTGTTAAGCATGGAGTGTTCGACATCAACACTGACAACATCGCCTTACAAATGCAAAAACTGAAAACTCCTGAGGCGGTGTCAGACTATATTCTAAACATCAGAACCATGAACGGCCCTCGACGCATCTCTGAAACTATGGAGGCCACGTTCGCCGGCGCTCTAGCTTTAGATGCTTCTGATGTTCATATTGAACCAGAAGAATCTGGTATTAGATTGCGCTACAGATTAGATGGTGTTCTGCGTGACATCATCGATCTTGATAAACACATTTACGAACGACTACTATCACGTCTCAAGCTACTATCTGGGATGATTTTAAATATTAAAAACGAAGCTCAGGACGGACGTTTTACCTTCACTGTTGGTGACACCGATATTGAAGTTCGCTCTTCTGTAATCCCTGGTTCAGCTGGTGAATCCATGGTGATGCGTCTTTTAGATCCGTCTGTGGCTGGATTCCAATTAGAGAAATTAGGGATGAATAAACACATATTCGCAGTCATGCAAGAAGAATTGAAAAGACCAAATGGACTGATTGTGACCACCGGCCCAACCGGCTCTGGTAAAACCACTGCCCTCTACGCTTTTCTACAACAAGTGCATGAACCTGGTAAAAAAATCATCACTATCGAGAACCCGGTGGAATACAAACTAGATGGGATTGTCCAAACTCAAGTAGACAAAGACTACACCTTCTCTTCTGGCTTACGGGCGGTACTACGACAAGATCCAGATGTAATTATGGTTGGTGAGATTCGAGATCGTGAAGTGGCTGAAACAGCAGTACACGCCGCACAAACTGGTCACCTAGTATTCTCAACCCTACATACCAACAGTGCTGTTGGTGCCTTCCCTCGCTTAATGGATCTAGGGGTTGATAATCGAGTAATGGGTTCAGCAGTTAATGTAATCATTGGTCAGCGCCTGGTGAGAGTTTTGTGTGATCATTGTAAAACCGCTCATCAACCCACCCCACAAGAATTAGAACTTATCAAAGAAATTGCCAACCAACATCCTGACAAACCACAACTACCTGAATCTTTAATGATTTATGAAGCAGGTGGTTGTGAACAATGTAATCACACTGGCTACAAAGGTCGACAGGCAGTGTTTGAAGCAGTTAGAGTCGATACTACGGTTGAAGAAGCAGTAATTAGCGACCCACGAGAACACATCATTCATGAGGCTGCGCAAGCACAAAACATTCCTACTATGGCAGAAGATGGCATAACAAAAGTTTTAGCTGGAACCACCTCACTTAAAGAACTGGAACGGGTGGTAGACTTAACCAACAGTCGCCACAAAGACAACAAAACAACCCAGGATGATGACTTCCTTTCTCATGTTGTTTAGTCAAGAAACAAAAAACACGGCAGACCTTTCAGGTCTGCCGTGTTTTTTGTTCTAGACCACAGCAATACTTTTTTGAACAGTGTTGCTCTGTAGTGCATATGATATAGTCGGACTTGAAACAAATTTCGTTCGTTACAAGCGACCAAAAGAGTAGTTTGAGTCTATAACCCTCTAAACAAAACTTCGCGGACGAAGTGGATACTATACTAAGCAATAGTGCAGCGCTCTCACTCGAGGTGAGTACCACAATACCCTCGTAGTAGCAGCCTTTTGTTGTTTAGAGGGTTATACCCTCAAACTCTAAACAAATAAAAACGGCGTTTCTGTGAACGCTTTTTTATTTATTTCTCATTAATAGACCTGTGGCCAACCAAGTGACCGTGGAACGAATTAACAATATACTAGCACAGTCTATAAAATTGTCAAGCCCTAACCTACATTTTTAAATAATTTATGATGGAAATAAACTGGCTGATAAAAAACAACTGAGTACAAGTTCTATATATTTATTTTTCCAGTACAATAAACTCATGTCAGAGACCAAAAACCAATTCACCCGTGATGGGGCTAGCAATCTTGATCAGACCCTACGACCTCAAACCTGGGATGAATATATTGGCCAATCTAAAACCAAAGAAAACTTACGTATTCTCCTAACAGCAGCTCGAGAAAGAGGTCATGCAGCTGAACACATCTTGTTATATGGTCCTCCAGGATTAGGGAAAACCACTCTCGCTAACCTCATTACCAAAACTCTCGGTACCAATATGCGCACCACCAGCGGTCCAGCCATAGAAAGAGTTGGTGACCTAGCAGCTATTCTTACCAACCTCTCTCCGGGTGACGTACTTTTCATTGATGAAATCCACCGACTAAGCAAAAGCATCGAAGAGGTGCTCTACCCCGCTATGGAATCTGGGGTTTTGGACATCATTATCGGTAAAGGCCCTTCGGCCCGAACCGTACAATTAGAATTACCACCCTTTACTTTAGTAGCAGCCACCACTCGCATTTCTCTTCTGTCTTCCCCTCTACGATCACGTTTCTCTGGTGGAACTTTCCGTTTAGAATTTTATGCTGAGAATGAGATTGCTGAAATTCTCAAACGATCAGCTGGATTATTGGAAGTTGAAGCTGACAACAGCGTCATGCACGATATTGCCACCCGCTGCCGAGCCACCCCTCGAACCGCTAACTACCTCTTAAAACGTTGTCGTGACTTAGCTCAGTTAGAAAACGGGCGTTTAGATCAAGAAATTGTTGAACGTACTTTTGATTTGTTGGAAATTGATAAATTAGGACTAAGCTCACCAGACCGAGCTGTATTGGAAGTAATCATCAACAAATTCAACGGTGGTCCGGTAGGTCTAAACACTATCGCCGCCGCTACTGGTGAGGAGCAGTCAACTATTGAAGATGTCATTGAGCCATACCTAATCCGCCAAGGACTACTGGAGCGCACTCCACGCGGACGAGTCGCTTCAGCTGATGCTTATGGACACATCCAGAATTTATAGTTAACCTATTCTTTAAATAATCAAAACAAGTATGTCAGGACATAATAAATGGAGCAAGATCAAACACAAAAAAGCTGCTACTGATGCAGCTCGTAGTAAAGTTTTTTCTAAACACTCAGCTGTTATTGCCATGGAAAGTCGTAAGGCTGGTGGTGATACCGCCTCACCAGGATTAGCTGCCGCTATCGAGCGAGCCAAAAAAGATTCAATGCCTAAAGACAACATTGAACGAGCAGTTGCTAAAGGCGCTGGCACTGGAGGAGCAGCCTTGGAAGAAGTAATGTTCGAAGGTTACGGTCCAGGCGGCGTAGCCATGCTGATTCAAGCTGTTACTGACAACAATAACCGCACTTCAGCTGAAGTGCGAAGCACTTTCTCTAAAGCTGGTTTGGAAATGGGAACACCCGGCAGTGCTTCATGGGCTTTTGAAAAAAATGACGGAGTTTATATTCCAACCACCCCTATGGAACTAGATGATGCCACTGGTGAAAAACTAGCTGAGTTTATAGAAAAATTGGAAGACCTAGATGACGTAACCGACGTCTACACAGCCGCTGACACTAAAGATGAATAAGAAAAAAGACCGAGTAAGATCGGTCTTTTTTCTTATGATATTCTTACTAAGATGAAAGTTTTAGCTGTAGATCCAGGATATGACCGAATGGGGGTAGCGGTTTTAGACAATGGTAGTGGTCGTGAAAACCTAATTTATTCAAACTGTATAGAAACTGACAAACAGTCTAGTTTGGAAGAAAGATTATTTGTTATTGGTGGTGAATTTAAAAAACTCTTAGCTGAACATAGACCTGATTTAGTTGGTATCGAAACATTATTTTTTAATAAAAATGTAAAAACTGCTATTGGAGTCGCTCAAGCTAGAGGGATAGTGATGTTTTTAGCAAAAGAATTTGGTGCCACTGTCTGTGAATTTGGTCCCCAAGAAATAAAAATAGCAGTAACAGGTTATGGGAAAAGTGATAAGAACGCAGTGATAGATATGGTGAAAAGATTAGTGTATGAAGTACCTGAAAAAGCTTTAGACGATGAATATGATGCTATTGCTGTCGCTATAACCACCCTTGCACACCATCGAAATTAATGGGAAAAATTATTAACAGGTTGCTCATTTAAAACAAAATCGTTAAAATCTTTGCCAACCAAAATTGGTTATTGCATTTTTTTTTAACTTTGATAAAACTTATTACAAATAATTAATTAAGAAGTATATGATCTTTTTTACAGACACATTTAATGACGATGAGCTAAATGAAGAAGAGGAAATGGATGATACTGACACCAGTCTAGATGATGATGTTTTAGATGAAATTGGCGACAATGACGATGTTGAAGATGACGACGCTGAAGGCTTCGGTCACATCGATGAAAATGAGGACGAGGAGGAGGATGAAGAGGAGGAGGAAGACGATGATGAACTAGAAGACGACGCTGAGGAAATGGATTACGATCGTTTTGATGATGTAGATGAGATGTAGGAAATTATAAAAACCCGCGGGCATACCCGCGGGTTTTTATAATTTCTTACACCAGTGTTACAACCGCAAACTGCTTCTTCCCTCTCTTAATAAGAAGATCTTTACCTAACGAAGAACCATCTAAAACAGTTTCAACATCCTCAATCTTATTTCCGTTTACAAGAATCGCACCACCTTCAACAAAAGTACGCGCCTCTCTTTTACTTGAAGCCAACTCAGCTGAAACCAAAGCTTCCACTAAACCAGAACCTTCAGACACTTCAGCATACGGAGCATTGTTCTTAATTATGGAAACCTCTTCTGAACTTAGATCAGAAAAAGAAACTTCTCCAAATAAAGCTGCCGATGCTCTTTCGGCAGCTTTGGCAGATTCTTCATTATGAACAAATTTTGTCACTTCAAAAGCCAACCTCTTTTGAGCTGAACGTGAACCAGGATCAGCCCTAAATTCAATTTCAATAGTCTCAATCTCCTCTAGAGAAATAAAAGTAAATAGTTTTAAATAATCAATCACACTTTCGTCTGAGGAATTAAGCCAAAATTGATAAAATTTATATGGAGTAGTCTTCTCAGCGTCTAGCCAAACAGCGTTACCTTCACTTTTACCAAACTTCTTACCTGTTGCCTTATCAATAACCAATGGCACTGTAAGAGCATGCACCACCTTCTTTTCTTTACGACGAATCAAATCCACCCCAGCTACAATATTTCCCCACTGATCAGAACCCCCAACTTGAAGATCACAACCATACTCACGATTAAGAGTTAGGTAATCAAAAGCTTGCAACAACGGGTAAGCAAACTCTGTATAAGAAATACCCACTTCCCCTTCCATACGGTTAGCAATCGCTTCTTTTTTAATTAATTCATTAACGGTGAAGTTTTTTCCAATATCACGTAAGAAACTAATTAAACCTTCTTTTAAAAGCCAATCTGCATTGTTTACAAAAGTAATACTCTCACCTTGTCCTACTAACCTTTCCGCTTGAGATTTGATTTTTGACACACTCTCTTCTATTTGTTCAGGAGTTTGTAAGGTTCTTTCAGCGTCTGGTTTAGGATCGCCAATCATTCCTGTGCCACCACCAACAAGAAAAATCACCTTGTGGCCATTTTTAGTTAAATGATTTAAAAGTACCCATGCTACAAAGTTACCTGCGTGTGCTGAATCAGCTGTTGGATCAATACCGTGATAGACAATTCTTTTTTCACTATCCAACACATCAGCTATCGATTCTCCTGTATGTTGATTAATAAAACCACGAGCTTTAAGTTCTTCTGAAAGTGTCATACATCTTTAAAATTATTGAAATAACTTTACCACACAGAACGTAACATTATAGCTAGACAACTCGTGCTACTATTGTTTTTATAACGATAATTATGCTGAAAAAAACTAAGAAATGGTTTAAAAAACACTGGAAAGACATCATTATTGATACTTTTTTAAGTTTTTTTGTTTTAGGGCTCTTAGCGGCTGGTGGTGTATTTATTTGGGTTTCAACTTTAGAAATTCCTGATTTGTCGGCTTTTGAACAAAGAAGAGTTCTTCAGTCAACTAAAATCTACGATCGAACTGGAGAGATTTTACTTTATGATCTACACACAGATGTAAAACGTACAATCATTCCATTTGAAGACATTTCTTATCATATTAAGAATGCCACAGTTGCTATTGAAGATGATCAATTTTACAACCATTTTGGGGTTGATATTAGAGCTATTATTCGAGCCGCTGTCTCAAACTTCACATCTGGTGATCTATTAGGAGGGCAAGGTGGTTCAACTATCACTCAACAAGTGGTGAAGAACTCTATTCTAGAAAGTGAGAAAAGATTACAACGAAAAGTTAAAGAGGCTATTCTGGCTCTACGGTTAGAACAAGTTTTAACAAAAGAAGAAATTCTTTCTCACTACTTAAACGAATCACCTTATGGTGGAACTATTTATGGTGTAGAAGAAGCTTCACAAGCATTTTTTGGTAAATCAGCTAGTAATATAAACCTCTCTGAAGCAGCTTATCTAGCAGCTCTACCTCAGGCCCCTACCTACCTTTCCCCTTATGGTAACAATCGTGATGCTTTGGATGATCGAGCTCAGTTAGTACTAAAAAGAATGCAAATAAATGGCTTTATAACTGAAGAAGAGTACAACGAAGCTAAAGAGGAAACAGTAGAGTTTCAACCACAAGCTGTAACAGGTATACGTGCCCCTCATTTTGTGATGTATGTACGAGAACAATTGGTGGAAAAATATGGTGAAGAAGCATTAGCTGAAAAAGGATTCCGAGTTATAACCTCATTAGACTGGGAACTACAACAAGAAGCGGAGAGGATTGTAGCTGAAAAAGCAGCTGAAAACACAGAAAAATTTAATGCCACTAACGCAGGTTTAGTAGCAATCAACCCTCAAGAAGGTGATGTTTTAGTGATGGTTGGTTCGCGTGATTATTTTGATAAAGAAATTGATGGTAACTTCAATGTAACTTTAGCCCCCAGACAACCAGGATCATCAATTAAACCAATGGTTTATGCTTCAGCTTTTCAAAAAGGATACACTCCAGACACAGTAGTTTATGATGTAAAAACTCAGTTTGGTTCTACTTGTGATGAATGGAGTTGGGAATCAGAATCTCCTTGTTATTCACCAAATAACTATAACGGTAAGTTTAAAGGGCCTATTAATCTTCGTAACTCATTGGCACAATCATTAAATATTCCAGCAGTTAAAACACTTTATTTAACTGGTCTTAAAGACGCTATTAAATTAACAAACGATATGGGTATCACCACACTAAATGACCCGGACAGACTTGGTTTAACTTTAGTACTTGGTGGTGGTGAAGTTAAATTACTAGAACACACGGGTGCTTATGGTGTTTTTGCTAATGAAGGAGTTAAGGTGGATCGTCGAACAATTTTAAGAGTTGAAGACGCTTCAGGTAACATTATTGAAGAATTTATACCTCAATCAAGACGGGTTATGGATCGTGACACTGCTCTTAAAGTAACTGATGTTCTTTCTGATAATAATGCTCGTGCACCGTTATGGGGATACAACTCATTAGTACACTTCCCTGACCGGGATGTGGCTGCTAAAAGTGGTAGTACTAATAATTTAAGAGATGCATGGATTATGGGTTACACACCTAATTTAGCAGTTGGTGCTTGGGTTGGTAATAACAACAACACAGAAATGGGTGGGGGTCTTTCTGGTTTAATTACCACCCCAATGTGGCGCGCATTTATGGATGTGGCGTTACAAAAAATTGAAGAACAGAATTTTGCTGAAGCTCCAGTAACTGACACTAGCTCTAAGCCTATTTTACAAGGTAGTGTAGTTGATGCGGCCAATCTAATTAAAAATATTCATTCTGGTAGTAGTTCAATAGAAAGTTTAGATGTAACATCAGGTATACATAATATTCTCCATTTTGTAATCAAAAATGATCCTAATGGTCCTTACCCACCAAACCCTGAAAATGATCCTCAGTATAAAAATTGGGAATATGCTGTACAAGAATGGAAAAAAGAACAATTTGGTGGTCTATTAAATACAGAAAATGAGGAAGAAAATGAGAATGAGAATGATTAAATAATTTCCTTAGGAGCACTTGAAACCCCTAAACGTCCTTTGAGATGATTCATTACTTCTTTTTTGTGTAATTTAATCTCAGACTTAATCACTCCTGAACATTTCAAAACAATCGTTTTGTTGGCAGTATTGAAACTTACCTCATCTTTATTGACTGTAATATCTAAAATATCTTCCACTACTTCACAAAATTCTTTCACTACTGAACCTTGTGGTGCTTTTAAAGTGTTTTGATATTTAACAAATAAGTCTGAGAGTTTTTTAATTCCTTCGCCACGCGGCATAAGTTTTTTATTTTAAATATTTTAAGTTGATAAATAGTTATATTTTGGATACAGATCGAGAGGTAATAAAAAATATAAGTTTATTAAAATTCACTTTATAAACTCTGTGTTCCAGGAATTTTTGGCGGGAAAAAGTCAAAAATTCGGAACTAAGTAAATTATAGTCGCTTCCGCTCGTTAATTTATTTATTCATCGGCATCACTAAGTAACGTAAAGTTGAATCATTAACCCCATTAAGAACCAGTGGGCGACCTATTCCAGCAAAATGTAACTCAAGACTATCATCACTAATATGATTAAGTGGTTCTGATAAATATCTTTGGTTAAAACTTAAAGTTAAATCATCTCCTTGTGACTGAGCTCTAATCGACTCTGTTGTATTACCAACTTCTCCACTATTAGCAGAGATAGTTAATGATTCTTTGTCGATATGTAGGGTTACTTGTAAGAATTTATTTAAAAAGATATTGGTTTTTTTAAATGTGTTTTGTAGATCTTGTCGTAATAAATTCGTATGGGTTGAGTACTCTTTAGGAATAATTTGCTGATAATCAGGAAAAGATCCAGTTGTTAATCTTGATGTTATGTACAAACCATCACTAAATAATAAAGCACATTGATTTTCATTTACCTTAAAAACAACTTCTTCATCTTTACTATCACAAACCCGGGCCATTTCTAGAGCGTTTTTATAAGGAATCATAATTGGATCATCTAAAACTACTCCTTTTTGTGGAACTGTTTTTTCCATTAAACGAAAAGAGTCTGTGGCAACAAAAGTTAACGTGTGTTCTTTTTTTTGATTAATATAAACACTCCCTAACTCTGGTTTAATAGAAGAAACACTAGCTGCAACTGCTGCTGTTTTAATTCCTAAAGAAAATAATTCTTTCTGTAGAACCTGACCTTCAACTTCTATTTGTGGAATACTAGGAAACTCATCATGAGGAATTGATTTGATAGTGGTTTCAGAATTATTACCTTCAACAACCAAAACTCCTTCTTCAATTTTTAGAACTACGTCCTTACTAGAAACAAAAGAGATAGTTTGAGTTAGAGTGGTAGCTGGTACCGCTATTTTTCCTTCCTCTTCGATTTTTCCATCCAAACTAGACTCTAGACCAATTTCTAAATTAGTAGCTCTTATATTTAATTTATTTTCTTTTGCTTCAAGTAAAACACATTGCAGAACCGGCAGTGTTGCATGTTTAGTGCTTATTTTTTGTGCTAACTCAAGTTGTGATAAAAACTGATCTTTGTCTAAAGTGATGTGCATAATTATTTTTTTGTTTTCTTATTGTACTCTTTATTATTAGGTCTGTGGATCTGTGGAAAATCGAATTTTATGGTTTATTTTAAGAGTTAAATAAATTATTTTTTTAGGATAACTTCTGGGTATTGTGATTAATAAGTGTTAATAGAGATTGGGATAAAAAATAATTTAACAAAAAATGTTGATAAGTTGAAAGTTTCCCCAAAGTTTTTAACAAACATCACCATTTTACCGCAGCTTTACCAACAGTTTAATTGGTGAATTATTAACACTTTTACCCAACTTATTAACAACTGATTATTTTAGACGAATAAATAAAAAGTGCGATCTTTTTGGATCGCACTTTTTATTTTAACAACAATCTAATCTGTGTGATCTCCTCCTCCAAGTCGTTGTTGTCTTTGAGATCATTTTTAATCTTCTCACAAGAGTGAATTACAGTTGTGTGATCCCTACCTCCTAGTTTCTGTCCAATAGCTGGGTAAGACACTTGGAAGTCTTCACGCAGAATGTACATAATTAACTGTCTTGGTTTAACAATTTCTTTTCGGCGAGTTTTTTCGTAGATAGAAGATGGGTCGACATCAAAATATCGAGCTACTTTATCCACCACATCAGACACAGCCAGTGTTTTTCGTGGTCGAGTACTATTTTTTATAATCGTCTTTACTTCATCAAGTGATAGAGCTCGTCCAACTAGTTGCGATTGACACATGATAGTGTTGAGAGCCCCTTCTAGTTCACGAATGTTTCCCTCAATAGTGCTTGCAAGATGTTCTACAACATCTTCATTCAATGAAAGACTGTTTTGAGCAGCTTTAGCACGCAAGATGGCCGCTCGTGATTCCATATCTGGAGCCGGAATATCAACAATCATCCCTTGTGCGAACCGTGAACGTAAACGGTCTTCTAAACCAGACAATAATGCTGGATGAATATCACTTGAGAAAACAATTTGTTTATTACTATCATGAAGAGCGTTAAATAGGTGGAATAATTCCTCCTGAGTCTTCTCTTTATTAGCTAAAAACTGGACATCATCCATGATTAAAACATCATACTGACGGTACTTATCTTTGAAGTTATTAGCTGTACCGTTCTGCAGTGAGTTGAAGTAGTCAACAGTAAAACGTTCACTAGTAACATAAAATACTTTCTTCCCTGCTTTTTTAAGTTGGTTACCAACCGCTTGGATGAGGTGAGTTTTACCATGACCAGTTTTACCGTAAATAAACAATGGATTGTAAGTTATTCCTGGTTTTTCACTAACGGTTTTAGCGGCTGTGTGTGCTAAAGCGTTGAAAGGACCAATTACAAAAGTATCAAAAATGTATTTTGGATTCAGGTTGTCACTTTTGTTGATGTAGTACTCTTCGAGAGGTAAAGCAGCGTTAACAGTCTGTTGTTTACTACTTTCTTGTTTTTTGTCGTTGCGTTGCACTACTGCGTATTCGATACTTCGCACGTGTGGAGTAAGTTCACGTAGGGTTTTCAGTACCATAGTTTGGAATTTGTCTTGTAACCAGTCTCGCACAAAAACACTTGGTACTCCTAAAGTAATAGCACCATCTTCTAGGGATACAATATGAGTATCTTTAAACCAAGTTTTGAAGTTGGCTGGAGTAATTGATAGTTCAATATTTACCAATGCATCATCCCATAGCTTTTTTACATCTACTTGTTCAGTGTGGACAATATTGTTAGTAGATAGATGGGATAGTGAACTCATATAGCAAACATTTCTTTAAGGTATGAAGCATTATACCCGTTCCATCAGCTGTGTAAACTTTTTTGGAATTATGAAACCTTTTCTAATGATTTTTTCTGCAACCTTTTCTTTCTGTGTATAACCTGTGAATAGGTGTGTATAAACTTTTCCAACCTCTTCTTCATTAAAACAGGCATAAGTTTCATTAATAAAGATTTTATTAAAATGACTGTATCAGTACTTGAAAAAAGTTTAGTCTAGTGTATAGTTGTGCCACTAAATATTAAATATGCCAAAAAGAACTTACCAACCAAGTCAAAAGAAGCGTATGACCACTCATGGTTTTTTAGTGCGTGCAGCTTCTAAAACCGGTTCTCGAGTACTACAGAACCGACGTCGTAAAGGACGAGCCTCATTGGCGGTGAAGAAATCTAAATAGATTTAAAAACAAAGAGCCGGCTGCCTGTAGGCAGCCGGCTCTTTGTTTTTATAAGAGAAACCTTTAAACTAAAAATATGTTAAAGAAGCGACAACGGTTAACTAAAAAAGAATTTGATCAATATTTTAAAACTGGTCAAAGACTACACTCCCCTCTTGTACAGTTAGTGTATGCTCCAGCTGATGATTTTCATGGTGCAGTAGTGGTTGGAAAGAAGGTTTTTAAGTCTGCAGTCAGAAGAAACAGATTACGGAGGCAGATTTATGCAGCACTTTACCATTATCAACAACAAACCGAAGTAAAATTGGTTTTGATAGTGCTAGTTAAACCATCGGTAACAACCTTGGGTGGTAAAGAGGTGGTGAAGTCAGTTTCTGAATTGTTGGCTAAAGTGTCAGTCTAAGTTAGAATGACGACCACTATATTAACTATTTAATTTATGTTCAGTTCAATTTGGCACAATTTCTTTTTCGATCCGATTTATAACGGTTTGGTGTTTTTTATTAGTGTTATCCCCGGGGGTGATGTTGGTTTGGCGATTGTTGCCATCACAATTTTTGTAAAAATTGTCTTGCTACCACTTTCTATTAAAGCCACTAAGACTCAGGCCGCAATGCGGTTGGCTGAACCGGAGCTTAAAAAACTTCGTGAAGAGGTGGAGGATAAACAAGAGCAATACCGTCAGATGATGGAAGTCTACAAAAAATATGAGATCAAACCATTTTCTAGTATCTTTCAAGTTTTTCTTCAGATTCCGATTATGATCGCTTTGTATCTATCAGTCTATAGTGGTGGTGGTGTAGCTTTGCCGGAGATTAATACTTCCCTACTTTATTCGTTTATTCCCTCACCAGAAACCATTTCCATGATCTTTTTGGGGGTGATGGACATTGCAGAGCGTAGCTTACCACTCGCTATTATGGCTGGGTTGGCTCAGTTTGCTCATGCTAATATTTCTATTCCTAAACCAGA